>JBAZFO010000002.1:48757-90870 GCA_041653315.1 Candidatus Micrarchaeia archaeon
GAAGAAGGGACTAGGGTTGGCTGGGATTTAATAGGCATCATATTATTTATATTTGCTTATGGATATATTATGGTATTTTCTTGGTTAATTGCTTTTTATAAAGAATTAACTTTTGCAGAAAAATCTTGGGAAACTAGATAAGGGGGTAATAAAATGGGGAGAAAATTCAGTTGGAATGTATATGCTTCTGTTTTTGTAATTACATTACTTTTATTCTTAATCGGTGTTTATATTGGTGTAAAATTAAATGAATTATTTCTAATTGATTTTAGCAAAGAGATGGAAACTTTAAATCTTAAAATGAATTCTTATGAATTATTATTTTTATTAGATAACTCCTCTATGTCTTGTGAATTATATTCAGAATATGTAAATAACTTTGATACTGAAACCTCAAATTTTGGGGCAAATTTAGAATATATGGAGCAACATCAAGGAATTGAAGATAGAGAATTAAAAATGAATTATTTTGAATTAGAAACAAGAGATTATCTGATTTCACAAAAAATGATAGGCGCTTGTGATATAAATCAATCAATTATTTTGTACTTTTATTCAAATACAAATTGTTCTTTGTGTAAAGAACAAGGTTTTGAACTTGACAAATTAAAAAAACAGGTTAATATAAATAATCAAACAAACGTGCGCACATACACATATGATGGAGATTACAATGAAAGCGCAGTTATAAGGGCGCTTAAAAAAGAATTTGAAATATCAGAATACCCAACAATAATTATAAATGGGGAAAAATATGAAGGATTAAGGCGCGTCCAAGAAATAAAAAATAAATTAATCTAAAAACTGGATTCTTTCTTTTATGCGCTTTTGATATTCTTTGTATATTTTATTAACCGTCCTATCATCTACGCGCCCGCCATTATATTTATGATTTCTTAAAGCGCCTGAGAAAGTAAGAGGGATATGTAAAATTTCATGTAAAATAACTTTTTCCTTTTCTTCATCAGATAATTTATCAAAATGCTCAGATAATACTTCAATAACATAAAATGGCTTAACTTCAAGTGCTTCCTGCCATATAGTAGGAAAATTCCAAATACGCGCATAAGCATTAGCTTGAGAACCATAAGAACGCATACAAATTATTCTTGACTCATTAATATGCCCAAAAGGAAGATTATCTAATAACTGTTCTGCAATTTGCTGAATATCTAAAGCTTTCTCATATTTCATAACCTAATTTAAACTTAAATGTTTAAATAATGTTTCTGTTTAAATAACATAATGAACTTATTTGAATCATTAAAAAATTTAATAACAAAAAATAAAATAAAAACAAAGAATTTACCAAAACTTAAAGTTAAATCTGAAAATGATGCATTATGGATATTAAATAATATTAAATCTCCATATGAATTTGATAATACAGAAATCATTGAAACAACTAAACCAGAAAAGATTGTTTGTGAGGAAATAATAACAAAACCAATAGAAAAAAAAGAAATAAATAAAAAAACAATAGAAAAAAATATAAAATATGAAATAAAAGAGCAATTAAAAGAAGAAAAAGAGAAGGTATTAGAAGAAAAACCAAAGGATCAACCAAATAAAGAAGAGTTAGTAAAAAGTGAAGAATTGGTAAAAAAATTTATTTCAGAAATATCAAAGGGCCCAGGAAAATATGATATAAAAACAATAGAAACTTGTGTTATTGAAGCAGAAAACTTAAATATAAACATAAGGTCCTGTGAATTAATAAAAAATTTAATTGAAAAACAAATAAATATATTAGAAAAAAAAGGCTCAGGAAATCATTGGAAAGAAGAATACACAGATATGGTCCAAGATCTTAGTATCTTATTTTTAACCCCTTATACTCATTCAAAACTTTTGGGGGATAATCAAGAACAAATAAATAAGTTAAGACAAAGAGTGAGAGAATTAAATAGAAATTACTGTTAAACTTCCATATTTTTCCTGAATTCTGAATTTATCATATTTGGTGTCCATTTTACATCATATGATATATCTATTACAACTTCTTTAACTCCTTTAATTTCTTTTATATTCTCTTCAATTTTTTGAGCAATAAGTTGTTTCATTGGACAGGCATGTGTTGTAAAAGTCATTTTAATATATACATTAAATTCATTTTGAATTTTAATATCTAAAATCAAACCTAAATCATAAACACTAATTGGAATGTGTGGATCAAAAACTGTTTTTAATTTTTCAATTACTTGTTCTTTTGTTACCATATATTTATTTACTATACAAATATTTAAATAGATAAACTAATAAGAGATATTTGTGATTTTTAATGTTTAAAATATATAATACCTTAACAAGAAAAATTGAAGAATTCAAACCAATTAATGAAAAAAAGGTTGGAATTTACACATGCGGCCCAACAGTTTATAATTTTGCGCATATTGGAAACATGAGAACTTATATTTTTGAAGATTTGTTAAAAAGATGGTTAATTTACAAAGGGTATGAAATACTTCATATTATGAACATTACAGATGTTGATGATAAAACAATAAGAGATTCACAAAAAGAAGGCATTTCACTTGAAGAATTCACAACTAAATATACTGAGGCTTTTTTTAAAGATATTAAAACACTTAACATTCTACTTGCAGATTATTATCCATGTGCAACAGAAACCATTCCAGAAATGGTAGAAATAATAAAAAAACTTATTGAAAAAGGATATGCATATCAAGGAGAAGACAAATGCTGGTATTTTTCAGTTGAAAAATTTAAGGAATATGGAAAATTAGCACACATAAATATAAACGAACTCAAAGCAGGGGCACGTGTTAACCAAGACGAATATGAAAAAGAGCAAGTCGCAGATTTTGCACTTTGGAAGGCATGGGATGAAAAAGATGGAAATGTTTATTGGGAAACAGAACTTGGAAAAGGAAGACCGGGCTGGCACATTGAATGCTCTGCCATGAGCTCAAAGTACCTCGGCAATCATTTTGATATTCATTGTGGGGGAGTTGATAATATGTTTCCTCACCATGAAAACGAGATTGCACAAAGCGAGGCAGCAAATGATGAAAAATTTGTTAATTATTGGATGCACTCTGAACATTTGATTGTTGAAGGAAAAAAAATGAGTAAATCAGCAGGTAATTTTTATACACTTCGTGACCTGTTTGATAAAGGATATGATCCAAGAGCAATAAGGTGGCTCCTGCTTTCAACACATTACCGAGAACAGCTTAACTTCACGTTTGACTCGCTGAAAAGTGCAAAAGAAACAGTACAAAATATTGATCTTTTCATTCAAAGAAGTATGCTAAAAGAAAAAGAAGTTGAGGAAGGAGAAACTAGGGAAATTAATATTTTTATTGATGAAGCAAAGAAAGGTTTTGAAGAAGCAATGGATAATGATCTACAAATATCACAGGCACTCCCATTTGTTTTTGGATTTATGAATAAAATTAATTCAAAAATTAATTCAATGAAAAAACAGGATTTCACAAAGGTTTTGGATTTCTTAAAAGAAATAGATTCTGTTTTGGGAATAATGGAATTTAAATTACCTGAACTTTCTAATGAAATTGAAATATTAGTAAATCAAAGAGATAAAGCACGTACAGAAAAAGATTGGACTACTTCAGATAAAATACGTGATCAATTAATTAAAATGGGTTATGAAGTACAAGATGAAAATGGGAAAACTAGAATTTTTAAAAAATAATGATTTACAACGAAGAACTTCCTTTGCCTAAAGGCAAAGGTATAGTTCATTCGTGTTGAGCTATGCTCAACATATGTCCAAAACCTTTAGTTTTGAACATTGTTGTAAATATATCAAATTCGGCAATTCCTTTGACATTTTTAATGTCAAAACTTAACATTTTCAAAAGAAAATGTTAATCCTCCAACACCTAAAGGTGTTGGTTTCCTTGCCGAATTTTATATGAATTAAATAAGTTTGAAACATCTATCTGCTAGGAGATGGGAAAAATAACCAACTAAACCAGCTAATAAAAATATAAAATCAAATACAAAATATAAGATAACTGCGTAAACTCCAATTGCAAAAAAAGTATGCGTAATACCTCTGTGTTTTGGCCTTATAAACGCACTTAAACCTAACCAAGCAAAACAAAAAACAGCAGAAAAAAATACAAAACTAATTATAGAAGATAATGAAAAATCCTTTAAAAAAAGATTAAAAGAAAACAGAATTAATAAAATAAAAATAGCACCATTCAATAAATTTGTTCCTTTACTTTTTGGATGATCTAAATCTGGAATTAAAGCACTAACGGTTCCAATAATTAAAAAAATAATTAATTGGTTTATATTTTTTATATATTCAGGAAATAAAAAATAAGCAATAATTAAACATAAACAAAATCCAACAATTAGATGATTAATATAATTCATTTAATCACATATTATTTTTCCAATTTATATATCATATCTTTTATTTTAGAAACATAAAAATCTTCGTTTTCTTGATTAAAATCTACTTTTTTAGCAAAATCGATTATTTCAAAATATTTATTACCTAATTCCATTTTATAAAAAATATATTCCTCGTCATCTACACATCCCAATTCATACAAAATAGCTAAATCTTTAAGCTGTTTTAAAACTGCTCTTGCTTTTGGAGATAAATTCTTTGACGGACTCCCCCTAATTATAGATAAGATATGCAAAATAACCATTAGAATTTTATGTTTTATTTTTGAAGTTATTGTTTTTTCTGAAGAATTTTGTCTTAATTTATTTAATATTTTTTCGTTTTCTTTTAAAGGTTCTAAATATGTTATTTCTTCAAAAAAATGTTTATCAAAAATCTGTGTGGATTCCTCTAAAGATTCAGAAAATTCTTCTTTTTTATTGCTCTTCTTTTCTTTTTGCCTTATCTCTGGCATTTAAATCCCAAATATATTCAAAAAGGAAAAATATAAAAAGGATTGTTGTCTAATCTTTAATATGTTTGAAGAAGAAGGAAGTCACTATTGGTTATTAGCTATTGTTTTTATTGGAGCAATCTTAATAATTTCAGCACTTTATTTTGCAGGTATAATAAGGCCTTCCTCTGCACCAGAAGCACCAAAAAATATAAATATAATACAAATATCAAATACCATAAAAATAACTTGGTTAAAATCTATTTCTCCAGATCTTCTTGGTTATAATATATATAGAAGCAAACAAGTTGGAGCAATAGGAGAAAAATTAAATTTAGAACCCATAAATACAACAGAATATATTGATTCTTCACTAATAGAAGATGGCACTTATTTTTATTTAATAAAAGCAGTAAATCAAGTTGGTATTGAAGATACTGGTTTTTTACAAAATTCATATTATTATGATACTCTCCCCCCAACAAAAACAAAAATACAAATTAACCAAGGAGAGAAATACACAAACAATAATAGAATAAAATTATATGTTGAATCTTTAGATAGTGATATGTGTAGATATAAAAACGAAAATCTAGATTGGTCTGATTTTAGTTTATATACTTTAGTTAAAGAATGGGAATTAATAAATGAAGAAGGATTAAGAAGAGTGTATTATCAATGTCAAGATAAAAATCAAAATTTAGGCCCGATTGTTAATGCATCAATTTGGTTAGATAAAACAAAACCAGAAATTAATTTCAATACTTATTTGGAAACTTACTTTAATATTGAAGATGAAATAAATTTTGAAATACAGGTTTCAGACAATTATCAAAATTTAATTGAATGTTTTGTTCTGCTAAATTCTCAAGAAATTGATAAAAAAAGTCAAATATATAATATTTCACCAATTAATTTTTCGTTTTCAATAGCTAAACAAGATGTTGGAAATTATACATTAAATTTAATATGCAAAGACGAAGCAGGTAATGAAAACATAATTGAAAAAGAATTTTTTGTAACTGAAGAAGAATATAAATCAAAATATATAAATATTTTAATTAATCAAAATTCATCACAAACAAATTCAAGAGATGTTAAATTGTATTTATCTTCTACTGTCAATAATATTGAAAAATGTAGATTTAGAAACGAATTAAGAACTTGGTCAGATTTAGAATTTTTTAATAATATAATTGATTGGACATTAATAAATGAAGAAGGAACAAGAACGGTTTATGTTGAGTGTTTTGATATTAATAATAAAAGTTTGGGAATTAACTGGGATATTATAGAATATAAAAAATCTAGTAATGGTGGGGACACAACCACATATAAAGACGTTCCAAAAAATTTAAATATTAAAATAAATGGAGGAAAAGAATGTACAAATACTTTTGAAAATAAATTATATTTATCTGCAGAGTATGCAAATTTATGTAGATTTAAAAATGAGGGTGAAATTAATTGGACAAAATGGGAAAATTATAGAAATTCAAAAAATTGGGATATCTCTGGTGGTTCTGAAATAAATGAAGGAACACATGAAATATTTTATCAATGTAAAAATGATTATGGTGAATCTCAAATAGTTTCAACTTCAATTATTTATGATATTACCCCTCCAGAAGGAGAAATTAGATTATTCGGAGAACAAGAAGAAAATGGAAAAATAAAATTAAGTTGGTTTGGTCTTGGTTTAAACGAAGAAAATATAGAATTTAATATATATAGAAAAGGAACATTAATAGATAGAGATTTTTCCTTAGTTAAAACAGAAGAAACAAATTATTGGATTGATGAAAATACAAAAAATGAGCAAGAATATTCTTATTATATTAAACTTGTTGATTGTGCTGGAAATTTAGGTACTGAAACAAGTGATATTATCTCTATTGTTGCAGATTCAGAAGAACCAAATATCGAAATAGAAAACCCATATGAAGGAGAATCATTTGATGAAATAAATATTGATTTAGAATTTTATGTTGAAGATAATATATCTGAATTACTTGAATGTCAATATAAAGCAGGAGGAAATAAAAAAGATTTGGGGGCTTTTTCAGTTGATCAAACACACCAAAAATCAATAAAATTAACTACAAATTCAGGAATTGCTTTTGGAGAAGAAGAAATAACTATTTATTTATATTGTACAGACGAAGCAGGTAATGAAAAACAAGATTCAGTTGAAATAATTTATATTCATGATTCCTTAGTACCAGAAATTCCAGAAGGCCCAGGAGATGCAAGTTAAAACTCTCTATTAATAAAAAATTCACCCAACGCAATTAATTTATATTTAGCATCCGAATCCTTAACTTCTTTTTTTAATTTTTCTTTTTCTTTTAAAACTATTTTTTTTGCAAATTGTTTAGCATAATTTATTGAATTATATTTTTCAAATAATTTAACAACTTTATTTATTTTCTCTTCATCTTTTGTGTGAGCATCTAAGGTTTTTGTTAAAAAATTTCTTTCTTCTGAATTGCATTTTTCTAAAGTATGAATAACTATTAGTGTTCTTTTACCTTCTGTTATATCTCCTCTTAATACTTTTTGGAATTTTGTGTTATCACCCACAATATCTAAAATGTCATCTTGTATTTGAAATGCAATTCCTACAGCTAAGCCAAAATCTTTTAAAGTTTTAATTTCTTTTTCTGTTCCATTACCTAAAAAAGCACCCAATTCACAAGCACCTGCAATTAATGCACCTGTTTTTCCTTTAACCATCATTAAATAATCTTCTTCTGTTAAATTCCAAATATTATTTGTGAACCAACCAATTTCATATCCTTGACCATCCAAAACCCCCTTAAATGCTTTATTATATATATTTATTGTTTTTTGCAATTTATTTTCTGGGATTTTTGCGTCTTCGATTGCTTTCCAAACATAATCAAATAAACCATCTCCTGCATTAATTGCAAGAGGTATTCCATATTTAATATGTAAACAAGGTTTTCCTCTTCTTTTAAGAGAATCATCTTCAATATCATCGTGTATTAAAGTGAAATTGTGAAATAATTCAAAAGCTGCTGCTGCTTTCTGTATATTTTTATAATCACTACCAACTGCCCTACAGCATAATAAAGTCATTAATGGTCTAAATCGTTTGCCTCCAAGATCTAAAAATTCCCATATTAAAGAATAAACTTCTTCTGGTTTTTCGTTTCTAGGTATTATTTTTTCCATTTCTTGATTAATTTCTGGAGCTCTTTGAGCTAAAAGTTCTAAAATATCCATATTTTGAATTTTAAGCAGTTATATATAAAAGGTTTTCTTTTTTAATAAATAATGATTTAAATCAAAACAAAGGTGAGAAAATGGCGTCAAAAATATCTAATATATATGGAATGGACATTTATACAGACGGAGGAAGCTTTTTAGGAAGAGTCCAAGATATAATAATAGACTTGGAAAAAGGAGAAGTTGTTAGATTAACAATGGAACCCTTAAATTTTTTAGTTTCAAAAGAAGAAGCTATGAGAATTCTCAAAGAAAAAAGCATTCTTTATAAAAGTGTAAGATCTGTAGAAGATGTTGTGATTGTAAGTAAGGTTGGTGGAGAATAAATCCCACCCACCCCACACTTCCACTATTCTTAATTTTTTGTTTTTTTGTCTTTAATTTTATATTTTTATAATTCTATTATCTCTTCTGTTTTTATTTTATAAATTTTTAAATATCTAATAAAATTATTAAAAAAGAAATCTGCTTGGTGTTCTAATTCGTCTGGTATTAATAATGTTGATTTAGTTAAATATTTACAATGTGAAATTGCTGATTTTTTGAAATAATAATAAAATCTTCTTTTAATTTTATTATAATTTTCTGGTTCTGTTATTATATCATAAAAATAAATAAACATATGTAACTATGGTTACATAATATTTATAATTATTTTTATTATTTATTATGAGAATTATGGGGTCAGTACACTCCCACCCCCACAACCCCAATATAATAAAATAATCACAATTCCTACACAATAACATAACCTTTTAAATATAATATATAATTATAATTATGTAAATAAAATTAATTTTAAGGTGATTTATAATGAAAAAAATATTATTAATTTCTTTATTTATTTTCTCGACTTTCTTGTTTTTCGGATGCACAGAAAATAATACAGAAACCCAAAATATAACCGAAAACAATCCAATTTTATATATATTTTATGATCCAACTTGGAATTTAAGTATTTATGAAGAATTATCTGTTAATTTAAAAGAAAAACTTCCAGGTTTACAAATAGAAAAAAAATGTATTGATATTAAAAAATATACTGAAAATATTTCCTCAAATTCAGAACAGATATGTGTAGAAGGAATTGGTTATTTAAAATATAATGAAAATATGCAATTACTTAATAAAGCAAAAATTACTTCTTCCCCCTTTGTTTTATCTATAAACAATAGAACACAAGAACTTGTTTTTACACCAGTTACTTCTGCGTTTGCTAATTCAATTTGTTTAATTAATAATTCAATATCTGGTTGTGATAATTTAGAACAAATAAAAGAAACACCAACCATAATTGTTGCAAATAACTCACAAGAAATAAATTATGAAGAAACAGTTTCTTTCTTTAAAATAATGGGACTTCCACTTCAAACAGATAATATTCTTAATTATAATACTGAAGAAGCAAAACAAATTTATGAATTAAATGAAATAACAGAAGCACCTTTCTTATTAATAAAACAAGCAGACACAGCTAATTTAGATGAAGAACAAAAATTTTTATTAGAACAATTTATTTTAATGGGTTATTTTGAAAAAACAAAGAATAATGATTTAGTACTTTATTTACCCGGCGAAAAAATATATGTTGGATCAAAATATACTGATTTAAATTTAGAACTTTTTATCATGTCATATTGTCCATATGGTTTACAAGCACAAAAAGCAGTTCTTCCAGTTAAAGAATTATTTGGGGATGAATTAAATTTATCCATTAAATTTGTAGATTATATAATGCATGGTACAAAAGAGATTGACGAAAATAATTTACAATATTGTTTACAAGAAGAACACCCACTTGTTTTTTGGGATTATTTAGATTGTTTCACTGTTTCTGGAGAATCTGAATCATGTTTAAATGAAATAAATCTTACATTGTATGATTTAGAAAAATGTATAAATAATTTAAATACAGAATATGAAACGTATATTTTATATGAAGATAAATCTACATGGTTAAATGGATATTATCCATTATATTTAATCAATAAAGAAGAGAATGATTTATATGATGTTAAAGGTTCACCAACGTTTGTTTTTAATGGAAAACAATTTAGTTGGCCAAGATCACCAGAAGGAATCAAACAAGGAATATGTAATTTATTAGAAAACCCCCCAGAAGTGTGTAATCAATCTTTATCCACTTCTCCTTCCTCAACAGGTTTTGGTGGAGGAACAACATCAACTTCTTCCGGCTCTTGTGGATAAGCCACATTTTTATTTTTATCCTTTTTTATTTTATTATGGTTTTTGAATTACCGCCCATGGGACCCAAAGTTGGAATATACACGATTTCTCCAGATATTAAAAAATTAAGTTTAGGAAATAAAAAATTAGATATTTTTTTAGAAGGTGGATTAAATATTAGGTCTAATAATTTAATAATAAGCCCGCCAGGAGAAGAAAAAATTGTATTTGGATTACAATTTATTAACGAAGGATTAAAAAATGGAGAGCCAGGAATATTTATTACCACTAATTACCTACCTTTAGAAATAGAAAAAATAGCAGAAAAATATAATTGGAATTTTAAATCAAACGAAAATATAAATTTATTAAAATTTATTGATTGTTATTCCTGGACTGTGGGTAAAACAATAGATATTAATAGAAAGGACATATTTATTCAGGGACCAAATGCATTAAATGATCTTTCAATTGCTTTATCAGAAGTAGTTTCTTCTTTATCAAAACCAAATAAACCAATACGTGTTTGTATAAGTTCTTTATCTTCTTTTTTATTATATGTTGAAAAAGACACTTTATTTAAGTTTTTACAAGTAATTGGGGCAAAATTTAAGACTATGGGGGCAACCTCCCTTTTTCTTTTAGATGAGGGGATGCATGATGAAAAAACAATCACAACCTTAAAACATTTATCAGATGAAATAATTTATTTAAAAAAAGAAAACAAACAATTATTTTTAGATAAAGATTCATTAACAGAAAAAATTAAGATACAACTAACTGAAAAAGGATTAATAGTTTTATAAGAGTATTTATATATCTTTTTTTTATAATTTAATTATGGAATTAACAGAAAAATTAGAAGAAGTATTGAATGATTTAAATAATAATCCAAACATTTTTGCTAGTTTAGTTATCAGAAAAGATGGATTATTTTTAGCTTTTTTATCTAAAGTTGATTATATCAATAAAAATATAGCAGTATCTTTAGCAACTATATATAATACTTTTGAACAAACAAGTGAAGAATTAAAAACAGGACAATTATCATATTTACTAATAAAAGCAGAAAATAAAAACATATTTTTTATTGAAATTTCAAAAGACATTATTTTAGTTTTATTTTTAAATACTGCTTCGAATATTAATGAAATATATTCTGAATCTAATATAATTTCTAAAAAAATATTAGAAATTTTAAGTTGATTTTATGAAAATAGTTGTTTTAGGTTCCTCAGGAGCAATTCCAACGAAACAAAGGAATTTACCAAGCATAGCTTTAATTTATGAAAGCGAAATTTTATTGTTTGATTGTGGTGAAGGAACACAAAGACAGATGATGAAGTATAATTTAAATTATTCAAAAGTCAGTAAAATTTTTATTTCTCACCTGCATTTAGATCATTATTTGGGGGTTTTTGGTATTTTAGAAACTGCAAATTTAATAAATCGAGAAACACCAATAAAAATTTTTGGACCCCAAGGAATTCAACAGATTTTCGGAAAATATAAATCCGCAGAAATAATTGAACTAAATGAGAATAAAGAAATTTTTGAAAATAAAAAATATTTTATTTCTGCATTTAAATTAAAACATAATATCCCTTTATGTTTAGGTTATTTATTTAAAGAAAAAAGCAAAATCAAATTTTATGAAGAAAAAGCAAAAAAAGTTGGTTTAAAAGGACAGCAATTTACAGAAATACAAAATAAAGGTAAATTAAAAATTGATAATAAAGTAATAAAATTATCTGATATCTCATATACAAAAGAAGGAAAAAAGATTGTTTTTGTTGCAGACACCCTTCCCATTGACACAGCCATAAAATATAGTAAAGATGCAGATTTATTAATACATGAAGCAACATATCTTTCTTCTTTAGAAAAAGAAGCAAAAGAAAATTTTCATTCAACAGCTAAGCAAGCAGCAGAAATAGCAAAAAAAGCTAATGTCAAAAAATTATTATTATTTCATATAAGTCAAAGACATAAAAACCCACAGGAATTAGAAAAAGAAGCAAAAAAAGTATTTAAAAACACAATATGTTCAAAAGATGGGTTAGTACTTGAAATTTAAAAAATCAATCACAAAAACATCTATTTCAGTTGGATTATCTTTTTGACATATAATAATATCTTTTTTATCAAAAACAAGGCCTTTACCTCCAAAATACTTTAAATTATTCCAAATGTGTTCTAATCTAGTATATATTATTTTTAATTTTTCTTTTGTTAATTCTGTATTATTTGGTTGGGTATATTTTGTTCTTTTTTTACAAATAGTTGGATAATATAATAAAGGATCAATTAGTATTGGAAAGTATGATACGCCTTCCCTTAATTTTCCAATAATATTTTTATATACTTCAAAATCTAAAAAATCAATATTTAAATTTATTTGTTCTTTATCTATAATTATTCTTCCTTCTTTTTCAGAAATTTCATTTTGTTCTCTTCTTAACGTATCAAACATTCTTTTTTTATCTAAACTTTTTATATATTCCTTTCCCCCAAGTGTATTATCTCCTTTTTTTGAAATCTGTAATATTATTTCATCTATGTGGAATACAAAAAAATCTAAATTAAATGTTTCCATTTTTAATCCAAAAGGAGGTTTTTGAGTTTCACTAACTTTAATATCTACAGTATTAAATTCATCCACTTTTATCCTATTTCGCACAATATAATATGAACTTTAAATATTTAAGTCTTTTGTTTAATAAAAAAAGAAAAAAAAGATTAAGCTTTTGCTGTTCCTGCCCCTTTAGCCAAACTAATTCTTGGTGGAATCATAGGGGGGGATAAATTAACTGTTCTTACAACTAATGTTCCATTAGTTCCACAAGTATAATTAATACTGTTTAAAACTAATTCAGCAAATTCTTCTGGTAGTGTTTTTTTATCTTGCCAAGATTTAACAATATCTTTTGCTTTTTTAACATCTTCTTCTAAAAATATTTCACCACCAATTTTTAAGAAACCTACTTCATCTTCATATTTTGCGTTATATGTGTATGAAATTGTAATTTCTTTTCCATCTGCTTTTACGTTGTCTAATGCAATATTTATACTTAATCCTTTAATTGCATCTGGTTTTTCTCTCTTAGCTTCTACTGAATTTATTTTTCCGCCTTTAATCATAGCTACACCTCCAAATGTGAACCTTTTTAAATTATTTTTATGTAAATTCTTTATGATGATAAGTTTTAAATATGTTGTTTTTTCGCTTTTGTGCTTGATATTAGTTAGTTTTGCCTCTTTTACAATAAATTCTATTGATATTAGAGTTTATGTTCAAGAAGATGGCAGTGCTTCTGTAACAGAAGAATTTTCTATTTATATTCAAGGGAAAGAATCAATTGATTTATATGAAGATAGTTTAACTACTTTAGATAGAAATAATATTCAAAGCTGGATTTATAAATTACAATTACCAGATTTAGTTTATCATATTGGGGGGCAGTATGTTGATGTAGATAATTTTGTTATTTTACCAGAACCAGTTCAAAAAATTTATGAAGATGGATATACTAGAATTTCAATTACTTATGATATTTTAGAATCTAAAAATATAAACGCAGATGGTTCTTTGAATAATAGAGGGTTATTTATTTTAGAGAATATCAAACCAAGAACAACAAGATATATTTTAAACAAAAACGCATTTTTAAATTTAAATCAAAACGGAGATTTAATTTTACCCCAAAACACTAAATTAAATTTTTTAATTCCAGAAGGAGCAATAGTAACTAATTTATATCCATTAACAGATACATTAAGAGAAAGCCACCCTCCATTTTATACTTCTGCTATTTCATGGACAAAACCCATATTACCAAAATTAACCTTTGAATTTGAAATAGAAAGAACACTAGAATCAGAAATTATTGATTTTTTTAATTCTATTCAAGAGAATATTAATAAAAGTTTTAAAGGCCCAGAAGGACTTGCGTATGGTTTTCTTATTATTGCAGGCATAATTTCATTAATATATCTACATAAAATAAATAAAAGAGATGTATAATATGATACTTCAAAACTATGAAAGACAGATATTAAAATCTTTAGAACTTGTTAATACTCTTGATCAAATTAGTAGTGTAACCAATTTAAATAGAGATAAAATAACAAGGGCCCTTTATTGGTTAGCAGAAAATAACTTAATTGAAATAAAAGAAGAAAGTACTATAGAGATAAAACTAACTGAGGAAGCAGAAAATTATTTAAAAAACGGATTTCCAGAATTAAATGTTATTCAAAAAGCAATAAACAAAAAAAGAATGGACGAATTAACTAATGAAGAAAAAAGAATAGGTCTCGCTTGGGGGATTAAAAATAATTGGATAATTATAAAAGATGGGGTAATTACCCCCACATCAGAAGGATTAGAAGCATTAAATAAAAAATCAATAGTAAAAACTTGTGAGTATATATTGGAAAACAAAAAATTAGATGAATTTAGTAAAAACCATTTGTTAAAAAGAAATTTAATAATAGAAAAAACAAACAAGGAAATTTCTGCTATTTTAACAGAAAAAGGAAAGAAAGCAATTAAAGACCTTCCCAAAGAACAAGAAGAAATAAAGAATTTAACTCAACAGAATATTTTATCTGGAGAATGGAAGAAAAAGTATATTTTGCCCTATGATGTTACTATTGATTCTGAAGAGATTTATCCAGGTAAAAGACATATTTTAGCTTTATTTATGGAAAAAATAAAAGGAATATTTATAGAAATGGGTTTTGAAGAAATGGAAGGAGATATAATTCAATCTAGTTTTTGGAATTTTGATGCATTATTTCAGCCACAAGATCACCCAGCAAGAGAATTAGCAGATACTTTTTATTTAGAAGAAAATATTGTTCCTTTACCAGAAGATAAAGAATTAATTAAAAAGATTAAACAAGAACATGAAAAAGGATGGAAATATATGTGGGATATTAAAAAAGCAGAAAAGTCTGTTTTGAGAACACATACTACTTCTATAAGTTCTAAATATTTATATACAAAGGGAACTGATACAAAACCCAAAGCGTTTTTCTGTATTGGTAGAAATTATAGAAATGAAACTATTGATTACAAACATTTGGCTGAATTTTATCAAGTTGAAGGTATTGTGATTTCTGAAAACGCAACTTTCACACAATTATTAGGATTATTAAAAGAATTTTACAAGAAATTAGGTTTTGAAAAAATAAGATTTGTACCAGGCTATTTTCCATATACTGAACCCAGTGTTGAAGTTGAAGCATATTTTGAAGACAGAAAGGAATGGATAGAATTAGGGGGGGCAGGAATTTTTAGGCCAGAAGTATCTTTACCTTTATGTAATAAATATCCTGTTTTAGCTTGGGGTTTAAGTTTAGAACGGCCATTGATGTTGATGTATAATATATCAGACATACGTACGTTTTACAAAAATAATGTTTTATGGTTAAGACAAACAAAAAAAATATTTTAGGAGGGAAATATCATGAAAAAACAACATATTATTGGAGGAATTTTTATACTTATATTAGGAATAATTATTTATTTATCTACAACGCCAAGTGGTTTTTTTAATGCATATTCTATTTGTCAAACATTAAAAATTTTTGAACCTTGTTCAGAAACAGTAAATTGGTTGGGTATTATTTCAATAATTTTAATTTTGTTTGGAGTACTTGATTTTGTATATGGGATAGTAACTTCTTATAATATAACTGAAAAACAAGAAAAAATAGAAAAAACAAAATTTGTTAAAGAAATAGAAGAAAAAATTTATATTAGGTGCCCAAAATGTGGAGTAAAGAACGAAGAAAACACAAAATATTGTAAAGAATGCGGAGAACTACTACATAAAAAAGAATATTATTAAAATTTATTAATAAATTAAAAGTAATTAATAATTATGGCCAGGGAATAAATGTTCTATTTCTAATTTTTCTAATTTTTTTAATGAATTTTTTAAAAGTTCTTCATTACCACCAAGATCTGTTCTTGATTTTCCATTTTTAAATAACGTATCTCCAGAAAATAAGACTTTTCTATTTTTATCATATAAACAAATACTGCCTTTTGTATGTCCTGGTGTGTGTATAATATCTAAATCCCATTTTCCCCATTTTATATTTTCAAATTCTATTTCTTTTAATTTTTCTGGTACATACGAAAACTCAGTTTTTTCAAAATCATGTTTATGTAAAAAAACATTATCCCATTTTTTTTCAATTCCTTGTGTGTGGTCATAATGATTGTGAGTCAATATAGTTATTGTTGGTTTAAATCCAAAATAAATACTTCCATCGCCAGTATCAATAAGTAAATTTCCTTCTGGGCCTTTAAGTAGATAACAGACACAACAATATGGTGAACCGCTTAAAGCAGTTAAATCATTAAATTTTGTTAAGTCCATTGATAGTATTTAGAAGGAGCATATATTTAAACATTCACTTTAAATTTTAATATAAATAATATTTTGGGTGATAAAATGATGAAAAGTAAAATTTTTATTGGACTTTTATTAATTTGTTTTTTAATTAATATTAATTATTTATCTGCACAACAAAAAATACAAACAAACTCAGAAGTTCAGATACAAAACAAAGGAGAAGAAATACAAATAAAAACAGAACAAATACAAAATCAAGAAAATATAATAAGCGCTGGAGAGTATGAAACAGAATCTGGTAAAAAATTAAAAGTACAAAAAGAAATTAATAATATATTGCAAATTCAAGTAAATAATATTTCAGCAAATACAAACCTTGAAATAATAAATGAACCTGTACAAATGCAAGAACAAACACAACAACAAGAGCAAATACAACAACAAATTAAATTAAAAGTTAAATTAAGTAATGGTGAAGAATCAGAAATCAAAATAATGCCAGATACTGCATCAGAAAATGCTATACGCGCTTTAAATATTAATAGATGTTCTGAAGAGAATGATTGTCAAATAGAACTAAAAGAAGTTGGAAATCAAGAGCAAACAAAAGCAGTTTATGAAATGCAAGCACAAAAAGAAGTTAAAGTATTAGGATTATTCAAAACAAAAATGCAAGTTAAAGCACAGATAAATGCAGAAAACGGAGAATTAATAAAAACAGAACATCCTTGGTGGAGCTTTTTAACTGTAGAATAATAATATATTAAACACTTTTTTAATTTTTTATATTTTTTAATTTTTTTTATATATTTCCAGTCTTGGTTATTATTGAAATTATATCTTTATCTTTTAATTTGTGTTTTAATCCGACTTGCTGACCTGGGTGTTTTGCGCTTGGACCCCAAATAAGTGCATATCTAAAGTCTTCTAATAATTCTTTATGTAAATATTCACAAAATTTTTCAACTGTTGAATCTCTTTTTAGCATCATAGGCTCTCCTAAATCAGCTTTTTCTCTTCTTGGTTTTGTAAATACTCTAATTAAATCCAGCTTTTCATATATTTGTTTTTTTAATTCTTCAATACCTTCAATTTCTTGTGCAGAAATAGGAATGAATTTATGTGTTATTTGTTTAAAATAATCTTTATTTACTAAATCAACTTTATTTAATATAGTTAAAGAAGGAATATATTTTCTATTCCCAACAACAACATCAATAAATTGATCTACATCAATGTTAGTTCTTATTACTACGTGCGCATTATGTATACTATATTCTCCTAAAATGGATTTTATCATTTCTTCACTTATTTTAGTTAATTTTACGGTTTTATTAATCTCTATTCCTCCCCTTTCCTTTCTTTTAATTGTGATATCTGGGGGTTTTTGATCAACTCTTATTCCAATGTTTTCTAATTCTTTTATTAAAATATCTCTATTTGGTTTATATACATCAGTTATTAATAAAATTAAATCAGCATTTCTTGCTACTGTTAATATTTCTCTCCCTCTTCCAGAACCTTTTGAAGCACCTTCAATAATACCTGGGAGGTCTAGTAATTGAATATCTGCTCCATTATATTTTAAAACGCCAGGAATACATGTTAAGGTTGTAAATTCATATGAAGCAGTTTCTGATTTAGAACCAGTTAATGCATTTAATAAAGTGGATTTACCTGTTGATGGTAATCCAATAAAAACTACTGTTGAATCTCCAGTTTTTTTAACTTCAAATCCTCCTTTAATACCTGATTTTGAAGAAGTTGAATCCTTTCTTAATTTAGCAAGTTTTGCTTTTAATAAACCTAAATGATGTTCAGTAGCTTTGTTCTTTTGTGTTCTAAACATCTCTTCTTCTATTTCTTTTATTTTATCTTGAACAGACATTATGTATTTAATGATTTATTAATTTAAAAAGGTTGATATTAGATTATAAAGAAATTAACTTAATTTCAAAATAAGATAAATCTGTGTTTTTATCATTAAGGAATATTTTTAGTTTATATATCCCATTTTCTGTT
Source organism: Candidatus Micrarchaeia archaeon (assembly GCA_041653315.1). Classification (NCBI taxonomy): domain Archaea; kingdom Nanobdellati; phylum Microcaldota; class Candidatus Micrarchaeia; species Candidatus Micrarchaeia archaeon. The sequence goes on from JBAZFO010000002.1 coordinate 67,437, forward strand.
TTTATTATAAATTTACATATTTCAGATGGTTTATATGCCGTATAATATAAAACCCCAAAACCTTCTGAATCTAATTTATTTTTTAAGCAAAATAAAAATGAATCTATATTTTCTATTTTTTCAATTTTTATAGTATTAATATTTTTGCCTTTTTTTGCTGATTTTTTTAAATTTTTTATTATGGTTTTATTAATTTGGTTAAAATCTTGTGTTTGTTCTTGGTTATTTATTATCCCAAACTCTGTTTTTAGAGAATACGCAGTTGAAACTAAAGGCGTTAAAAATAATGCTGTTGATAAAGCTGCCATTTTAATTAATTTATGTTTGTTTTTCATATATTATTTTTGTTTTTTTCTGTTTTTAATTGTTTTTATATAAAATTTTTATTCAATTTTTCTTGAATTTATATCTTCTTTTATTAATCTATCAAACTCTTTTTCCCATAATGGAACTAATTTGCTATAATCAACTTCACCTTTTTTATTTTCATTATTTTTTAATAAATTATTAGCAAGAGCATTTATTTTTAATACAAAATCAATTTCTAATAACTGAGGGTCATTATATTTTTTACTCATATTGTATATATCAAAATACATTTTTCCTTTGAAAAAGGCCTGCATAATGCATTGTTCTATACTTAATCCACTTTCTTCACTCCTTCTTGCTAGTGTGGGGGGCACAAAAATAATTTTTAAATTTTTTTCTAATTTAATCAAATCTAAATCTTTTAAATCCCAAGCACTTGCTTCTGGATTACCTATAAAATTACATTTTAATTTGCATTCTTCAATTGAATCTTCTTTATTAAATGAAAATACTTCAATAAATTTATGTTTTATTGGATCAACCTCATATTGCTCTCCAATTATCCTATAAATCCTACTTTGTCTTCCAAATCTTGCTTTTTTTAATATTGTATATCTATCTGTTGAAAACATAGAAGCAGAAGGCATACCAAACACTAATTCTAATCTATCTTGTACATCTTGTAATGATTCAGCGTGTAGATTGTATAATAAGAAAACCCCTGGTTGAGTATTTAATAAATTAATAACTCCTTGAATAGCTAATCTAGATCTTATTTCATTAATAATTACACATGCATCCCCCATTCTTAAAGATACATTTGCCATAGTAACTAAATCTAATTCTGTTTTTGACATTTCTTCTTTTTCAGAAGATTGAACTCTTATTGCACCTATATGAAATCCTCTTTTTCTATATGCAGCTACTGGTATTTCTTCAATATCTTGAATTGGTAATATTCTCCTTTTTGTTCCAATTGCAGATATTTTTGCACTTATAAAAGAAGTTTTACCCGATGCTTTTAATCCCATTACTGCTTCTGATGACCCCACTGATACCATAAAATCATCATAACCAGCAAAAAAAGGAGTTAAAGATTTATAATCTAAATATAATGGATAAGTAAATGGTTGATTTCTCATTAATCTGAGAGCTGCTTGTAAATCACCAAATGTTGCTGGCGGTCTTTGTAAATGGCATCTCATATTTAATCTAGGGAGTACTACATCTATTACTGGATTATTTTTATCAAATTTTCTAGAGTGTCCAGATTCAAATATAACATTTAAAAAAGCTTTTTCAAGCATTTCTTCGTTGTATCTCCATAAGGTATGGCATACTCCATATTTTTGGTGTTCAATATAAATTGGAGAATTCTGGCTGTCTATATAAATATCAGTAATTTCCTTATCTAAACTTATGTTTTCAATTGGTCCTCCCAAACCAATTAACCAGTTTGCAGTTTCTCTTCCCATTGCTGTTGCTTCTTCATTTGTTATTGTTTTTCCTTCTATCATGCTTTCATCCATGAATTCAATTCTAAATTCTCTTAATTTCTCTTCATGTATTGTTCTTAAATCCCCTTCAATTGCAAATTCTTTTAATCTACTTGTTATTTTTTTATTTAATATTTTTTTGAGTGTTTTATCTAATTTTTCTATTCTTAAATTAGATTGAACATATAATTTTTCTTCTTTGCCTAAAATATCATAAATTTCAACTTTAATACCAAAATCTAAGTCATAAGAATCTATTTTTTTAGCATTTTCAGGTATTGGCATATTAGAAGTAGATAAATATTCAAAAGTATTAAGATTTGTTAAAGACATAAATGCATTTTGTAAACCTTCTTTTTCTTTACATAAGATATATAGTTTTGTTTTTTTTATATTCATACTCATTTCGTCTTTCCAATTCATAAATTTTTGATGGTCTTTTATAAACATTTGTCTTTTAGGATATTCTTCTTTATATTCTTCTAATGTTCTTAAAGAAATTAAAGGATCCATAAACATTTCTTCATAAAATTTTCTAATTATTTCTTTTCTATAATAAAAATTATCATCCTCTTTAATTCCATAAATATCTTGTTTAATTATTATTTTTTCTATCTCTCTTATTAATGAAATGTATTCATTTAGTATATTTGTTTGTTTTTCATTTAATTCAACTAACACTTCCTCCTCATATCTATGGGTTTTTGGTCTTTTTTCAAGCCCAGCAATTGCTTTTAGGTGGCTATTTAAACAAGTTGAGGAACCCAAGCCTAAAGAGCACCTTACACAATCCATTACTGCTTTGTTGCCTTCAAAGGTAATTATACACATACTTACTATCATTACAATATCCTTTTTATATTTAACGCTATTAAATTAAAGTATGGGAATTTTTGATTTAATAAAAAACATAGGTAAAAATGAAAGTGATGGATCTAAGCCCTTAACTATAAATACACAATTCAGGCCATACAGATTAAATGCACATAAAAATGAAACAGTTGATTTGATTGTCATTGTTAAAAATAATGATTCAAAGAAAAATTTAATTTCTGTTGTAGGTAAATGTCCTGATAAGTTAGGTTTTGGTTCTCCGGGCTTAAGCAAAACAGAACAAAAAAAGTTAGGGGAATTAAATCCAGGTGAAGAAAGAACAGTTGTCTTTAAAGTACAAGGAAATTCAAATACATCTGCAAATGATTATCCAATTGGGCTCTTAGTATATTCTCATTTTAGAGATTATGAGCATATTGAAAATGCAGCAAAAAAGATAGTTACTCTAAGGGCAGTATAATTTCTTTTGATTCACATTTTTTAAGTAGTTCTTCTAATAAATTAGCGATTTCCATACCTTTTGGTGTGATATTCAATTTTTTAATTCTTCCTTCTTCTTTTATTTCTATAATATTTTCTTTTTTAAGAATATCCATTATTTGTTTTGTGTACACATAAGTAGAATTACTTTGCCTAGCGATTTTTGATAAAAACCAAGTTTCTTCCTCTTCTTTAAGTAAAATTAGCATTTTAACAGGTTTTATGTGCATAAAAATATTTTTTATATTTGGTTTGTTTTTCATCCAATCACTTTTAACTGAATTTTATTTTCTAAATTAATTAAATTATATTCTTTTATTAAATCTTCTAGTCCAGGAATATGTCCTGCTCCATAGACTCCAACAATTTTAGTTTGTTTTGAATTTATTATTTTATTAAAAATAAAGTTATTTCTATCCTCAATTAAATATTTATATGTGTTTGGATATCTCTCTTTTATTTGTATTAATAAAGGCCTTAGTTCCTTTGGGTTTGTTAATTTTTCTATTGAATCTATTCCTTTGATTTTCATAGGTGTTATAAGTTTTAATTTTTCTCTAAATGGTATTTTCTTTAAATTTTGCATAGTATATTGAATAGGTAAATCAGATAATAAAATAGGAATATTATTTTTTCCTGCTTCTAAAAGTGCAGTTTTCATCTCTTCTCCAGGTGTTGATTTTAAAATAAATCCAATTATCTGCTGTGCAGAATACATAAATAAAAAACCCGGATTTTTTAATAAAGTAAGGAGGTCTGGTTTTTTTCCTGATAATAAAGACATTGCTCTTTGTTTATCTAATTCTACTGCAATTAGGTCTGGCTTTTCTTCATTTATTGTTTTTTTAACAAGTTCAATGCTTTTTTTTGAAACATGCGCTGTTGGTACTAGTATTAATTCCATAATAATATTAAAAAGGGTAAAAATAAAAAAGAGATCTTTATTTCAAAACTTTAATTTTCAAATGGATCTAAATTCTCAAATTTTTCTCTTGTGTCGTATGGAGTTATAACTAAAATATCTAATCCAACAGGTATTTGAATTTTTCCTTCTAATTTTTCTTTAGAAACTTTTTGAATTTCTCCCATCCCCATTCTAAAATCTAATTCTCCAATTATTTTTGGTAATCTATTGGTATTAAATTGGTCAAAAGAAACAATTGTTTTCCACCACATTTAATTATGTGTATTGCGGTTTGTCCAATATTTATTATTTGTGTATTATCCATTTAATCACCTTTAAATTTATATTATATTTACATTATTTATGTTATGTTTATGTTATGTTTATGTTATATTTATGTTATATTTAATAATTTTCTGTGTTTTTAAAGGTTTGTATTTAAATAAATAAGTAAAAAACGGGCCCGAAGGGATTTATTCAAATTTTTCTTTTTTCTTGGTTCTTTCTTTTTAATGAAAGTTTTTATTTCTTACAAGAAAGAAAAAATTTCTTGAACCCTTGGCTTACTGGTTAAGAGCCAGCCACTCTACCAAGCTGAGTTACGAGCCCATATTAAAATTTCTATATAAAGCATTATAAAAACCTTGCTGCAAATAATGAAATAATGGTTATTAATATACTTCGCCTTGGTCATAGAATTGTAAGAGATAAACGAATAACTACACATATTTGTTTAGTTGCACGAGCGTTTGGTGCAAATAAAATAATTTTATCTGGAGAATATGATCCTAGTATTTTAAATTCAATAAAAAAAGTTAATGAAAATTGGGGAGGAGAATTTGAGATCGAGTATAAAAAAAAATGGAGTGATGTTATTAAAGAGCATATAAAACAGGAGTTTTGTATAGTTCATTTAACTATGTATGGTGAATTAATTCAGGATAAAATTTATGAATTGCAAAAAAACAAAAATTTATTAATTGTGGTTGGTGGAGAGAAAGTACCATCAGAAATTTATAAACAAGCAACGTATAATATCAGTATAACAAATCAGCCGCATTCAGAAGTTGCAGCTTTAGCAATTTTTTTAGATAAATATTCTAATTCAAAAGAATTTGATTTAAATTTTAACAATGCAAAATTAAAAATAAAGCCATGTAAAGCAGGAAAAGAGTTTTTAATCTAAACAAAAGCTTTTTAAACTAATAAAGAGCCAATTATTTTACAAACAAACAGAGGTTTTATTATGAAAGGACCGATGAAGAAAAAATTAACCACCAAAAGTAATAAAGTCAAAAAAAGCAAAACCAAAATTAATATTACTAAAAAGGTTAAGACTAAAATTAAAAAGTCAAACAAGATTAATAAAAATTTATTAAAAAAATCTACTAAAAAAATTAAATCTTCAAAAGATAAAAACAAAAAAGATATTAAAAATAAAAAGTTAAGTAAAAAAATATTAAAACTTAAAAAACCTAATTTAACAAAGAAAAAACAAAGCATTATAACTAATAATAAAGAAGAAGTTATTGAAGTTCCAATTAGTAAAATGTCTTCTGAACAAAGAAAACAATTAGCACAAACAAGATTACCAAAACGACAAAAACCAAGTAAAAAGAAAGAAGAAAAAATAAAAGAAGTTAGAAGACAATTGCTTAAAGACCCAGTTATTAGACAAAATTTAATAGATTTAGCTGGTGAACATGCTTTAGCATTAGTACAAGAATTTACATATGAAATGAGTGATGATGATTTATCTAGAAAAATTAAAGTTAAAGTAAGCGAGATAAGATCAACTTTAAATAAATTACATAATAAAGGTATTGTAACTTATTGTAGAAGTAAAGATTCTGAAACTGGGTGGTATTCTTATGTATGGACTTTTCACCAAAACAAAATTGCAGAATTATTAGAACAAAAAATGAATGAAGAAAAACAAACACAAGAATCAAATCAGGAATTATATTTTTGTTCTCACTGTAGTTTAGATGAAGAAATTCCATTTGAAGATGCAGTAGATCTTAAATTTAGATGTCCTGTATGTAGCACACCTCTTTCATATAAAGAAAAAAGAAAATTATAAAGTGGGATGGGGCAGCCTGGAGTGCCCGCCGGGCTCATATGTTTGTCTTTATTTACAGCAATAAAGATAAATTTTAGAGAAACCCGGAGGTCGGTAGTTCAAATCTACCTCCCACTATTTTTTTAAATCTACTTATCATAATTAAAATATGGGATTTAAAACAGAATTTAATTGGATATTAAAATTGACTAAACAACAGGGGTTAGATGAGAGTACTTTAGCAGAGAATAGAATATATGAATTTTTCAAAAAAGATCATAGAGTTTATCCTCTTGATACACCAATAGAACTTGTTGATGAAGATTGGATTTCTATTGGTTTGGTTACCATTTTGGAATATACTGTAGGTGGTGGACACACTAATGGTAAATATAAGGTTTTAGAAATATATCCAAAAGAAAAAAGAAGAAGTTTGCAATAATCTTTATTAAGCTTATCTAAGATATTTATATATGGATAAAAAAGATATTTTAACTTTATTTCCTTATTTTAAAAATAGTAAAAGAATTAATATATTTTTAAGAGAAAAAACAAAATTTTTTCCACATTATAAAGATTTAAGTAAAAAATCTACTGAAGAGTTAATTTATATAATGAATGCTTTACAAGAAAAAATAAATTCCTTAAACTTATGTATGGAAAAACATTCAAAGAATATTTTATCTTCTGAAGCTCCAAGTGTGATCAAAAAAGAGATTATTAATTTTATTATTGAATCTGAAATGAAAAGATTGTGTGCAGAAAAAATTATTCAAATTAAAATCATTTTAAAAAATCAACGCAAAATAACTAAATATGTTAAAGGAGATTGAATGGAAATATTAGATTTATTAAAAAAACAAAGGTATCACATAGTGGGAAATCATTCTGCGGTCAAAACATGTAAATGGTTTAGAGAATCTTTAATTGGAAATGGAACATGTTATAAAAATAAATTTTATGGGATAAAATCTCACCAATGTGTTCAATCAACTTGTTCTCTGCAGTTTTGTTCTCAATCTTGTATTTTTTGCTGGAGATCAATGGCTGATGAATTAGGATTAAAGTTTAATGAACTTCCTTCAAATAAATTTGAATGGGATCCCCCCGAAAAAATATTAGATGGTTTATTAAAAGAACAATTAAGATTTGTTTCGGGTTATAAAGGAAACAAGAAAACAAAAAAAGAAATATTTGAAGAAGCGTCTAAACCAAAATTATTAACTTTATCTTTAGCTGGTGAACCAACCATATATCCATATTTAGCAGAATTAATTTTATTAGCAAAGAAAAGAGGAATGATTACTTTTTTAGTTACTAATGGAACTTTTCCAGATGCATTAAAAAAATTAGAAAAAGAAGATTCATTGCCTGATCAATTATATATTTCTTTTGATGCACCAAATGAAAAAATATATAATGAAACATGCAGACCGAATAACAAAAAATTATGGGAGGAGTATTTAAATACACTAGATTTTATTAAAAAAATAAAAGGTAAGACAAGAACTGTTTTAAGAATGACTTTAATTAAAAATTATAATTTTTGTAATGAAGAAGAATATTCTAAATTAATAAAAAAAGCACAGCCAGATTATGTAGAGGTTAAATCATTTGTTTTTGTTGGTGGTGCAAGAAATCCAAAAAGAAATTTAAAATTAAATCAAATGATTACTATGGATGAAATAGAAAATTTCACAAAAAAAATTGGTGAATTGACTAATTATATGTATGTGGATAAACACATTCCCTCTCGTGTTGCGTTGTTATGTAGGGATAAAAATGTTTTTGATAAAAGAAAAGATTTTGAAAACAAATAATCGCAAAAAATACACATAGCTTTTTAATTATTAGTGTAGGATTTTAATTGTTAAATTTTGGAGGTGCCTAAAAAATGGCCGCAAAAAAGAAAAAAGCAGCAGCTAAACCCGCAACAAAAGGTAAAGCAAAAGCAAAAAAGAAAAAATAAGTAGATAAATTAATTCGTCTTCTGTTTTTGTTTTTGGGGTTAAATCCCCATTTATTATTTTTTAAAAATATAGTCTGATTTAAAATTTTAATTGTTTTATTATATTTATGAAAAAAGAAATTTTTATTTTATTATTTATAACTATATTAATTTTCTCTACTTGTCAAAGTGGGTCAGTACAAATTGATGTTCCAGCAGTAGTTGGGGGGGAAAATGGCGGCTCTTTAGCAATTAAAATTAATATTGATTCTGGAAATGGAAATATATATACTTCTATTTTTCCAAAAACCGGAATTTCAACTCAATCTTCTGAAGAAAACGCAGTAATTTCTGCATTTAATTATTATAATAAAAATTTAGATGAATGTAATATTTATTTTGATGTAGTAAATACATTAAATAGTAAATTTGTTGATGGACCAAGTGCGGGTGCAGCTATGGCTGTTGCTGTTTCATCTGTTTTAAATGATAAAGAATTAAGAAATGATGTTATAATTTCAGGTTCTATTGATAAAGAAGGTAATATAGGTACTGTTGGGGGGATATCTGAGAAATCTTTAGCAGCAGTAGAATCAGGTAAAAAATATTTTTTAACTCCTTTAAATTCTGTTAGATATAAATTAATAGCTTCGGCTTTGGAGGATTTAAGAGATATAAAAATAATTGATGTAAGAACATTAGAAGAAGCAAATAATATTTTTTTTCAGACAAAAGGAACTAAAGTTGAAAGTAAAATTAATTTAATAGAGAAAACAGAGATACCTGTTAATTTAACCACCACTATAAAAAATAAGAATTTAGAAATGTTTGTAAATATCGGATATAAAATGGCTGATGAATTTGAAAATGAAATAAATGAATATATAAATTATGTTGGGGTTGATTCAAGTAGATATGAATTTTTAGAGTATTTTAAAGAAGAAATTGATATCCAAAAAGGAATTTTAAATAAAGGATATGGTTTTACTTCTGCAAATAATATTTTTTTACAAAAAATAGATTTTGAATTTTTAAAGAAAATCGGGGAAATTAATTTAGAAACCGAAAAAGAAGAAGCACAAAATTGTTTAGATTCTTTTGAATTAAATGAAAAAACAATAGATAATTGGGAATGGTTATCTGGAAGTGAAATGCGCTTGAATTGGGCGCAGGATAAATTAGATCAATTGCCTTCTTTATCAGTAAAAAGAACAGAAGGAGAAGAATATCCATATTTATATGAAATATTATATGCAAAATCTTGGTGTGAAATTGCAAATGATTTAAATGTTGAAGGAAAAGAGAATAAAATTAATGAATCTAATTTAGAAATTTATGCAAGAAATACTTTATTATTAGAACAAGAATATATTTCTACACAACCAGAAATAAATTCTGAGGCAGTAAGGCATTTAAGGACAGCACAAATAGCATTTAATAAAAAACAATATATTTCTACAATATATGAAGTTGCATTTGCTCATGCACTTCAAGAATCGACTTCTGATATATTTTATAATATTAATTTTGAAAAAACTATAGATGATATGTATGAAGATAATAATAAATCAAGTTTGTGGGGGCAGGTTTATTTAACACAAGCAAAATATATTTATGAATCTGGAGATAAAGAAGATGCATATACTATTTTTAAATTATCAAATGAATTTGAAAAAGCAACAAATGAGATAACAATATCACTCTTAAATGATACAATTATTACGGAATCAGACCATGAAAATGAAGAAATAAAAAAAGTAGAATGTAATAAAATAATCTTGTTTTTTTCTGTGATTATAATATTAGAATCAATCATATTGATTATTCTATTTTTTTTAAAATATAACCAGTGAGTAATGTTTATTTAATGTTCTATTTAATATAAAAGTATGCTTCCTTTAATTTATCTAATTGATATTCCTTTTATAACAGTTAATGATAAAAAGAAAGAAAAATGTGATGAAGAGATTACTGATTTAGAAGAAGAAATAAAAGGAATAAAGCAAAAAAATATTCTATACTCTATAATAATTGATAAATACAGAGATTTAATTGAGGAACAAGAGGAGAAATCAATTTCGGCTTTAAAGTATTTAATAAATCCAGAAGATAAATTTGTGCGTTTAAAAATAGAAGAAATTAAAAGTAAATTAGAAAATTATTCAAATGAACTAGCAATAACTGAAGCAATAAATTATATAAAAACAATTGAAACAATAAGATGGCCAGTATCATTTTGGCTTTCTTTTATTGATATAAATAAATATAAATTAGGGGACGATATGGATAAATGTCTTTTGTTGTGTTCTTTATTAAAAGCTTTAGAAATTGATTCTAAAATATTGGTGGATGAAAATAAACATCCATATATTATGTATTTATTAAATAATATTAATTATTTAGTGGAGTGTGATGAGGGAATAATTAATACAGGTTCTGAAAAAGAAATTTTTGATTCAAAAACATTTATATACGCTTTTAATGATAATGAATATATTGATATGGATAAAAATGAAGATTAACTTATTTGGTGATAATATGGTAAAAATAAATAATTTTAAATGTATAAAATGCGGAGCATGTGTTGGGGTATGTCCAGTTCAAGCATTGGTATTGACCGAAGAAGGAATAACATTTGATAAAAATAAATGTATAAAATGCGGAGCATGTGTTAAAATATGCCCAGCAAACGCAGTATCTAAAGAATGAGGTGTTTTTATGAAATATAATTCTAATTATGATATTATTGTAATTGGTGCAGGTCCTGGGGGTTCAATGGCTGCAAAGACTGCATCAGAACATGGAGCAAAAGTTTTATTAATCGAAAGAAAAAAAGAGATTGGTGCGCCAGTCAGATGCGGTGAAGGAATTGGGTTAGCTAGTTTAGAAGGGATTAATGTTGTTATACCAGAAAAATCTTATTCTTTTCAAATCGGAGGTTCAAAATTAGTTTCTCCTGATTTAAAAAATGAAGTCGTTTTAAGAACAAAACAAACAAAAGGATATGTTTTAGATAGAAAAGTATTTGATAAAGAATTAGCAATTGCAGCAGGAAGAGCAGGAGCCCATATTATGGTTAAATCACAAGTTAAATCATTATTGAAAGAAGAAAATAAAGTAATTGGGGTAATAGTAGAAACTGAAAATGGAGATATACAAATTAATTCTAAAATAGTGATAGCTATGGATGGTGCAGAATCAACAATTGCAAGAATGGCAGGATTAAACACTACTTCAGATTTATACAATTCAGATGCTGGTTATGAATATGAAATGGTTAATGTACCTTGTGAGGATTTAATAGAAATATATTTTTCAAAAGAATATGCTCCAAGAGGATATTTGTGGATTTTTCCAAAAGGTAAAGATGTAGCTAATGTTGGAGTAGGAATAGGTGGAGCAGAAGCACCATTCGCAAAAAAATATTTAGATGATTGGATAAACGGGCCAATGAAAGAAAGATTCAAAAATGCACAGCCAGTCGCCATTAAAGGAGGTTTAATTCCTGTTGGTGCATCGAAAGACCAATTAGTTTTAGATGGATTTATAGTTGCAGGAACAGCAGCACACCAAGTAGATCCAATACATGGGGGAGGAATTGCATTAGCAATGAAAGCAGGAGTTTTAGCTGGAGAAACAGCAGCGCAAGCGATAAAAGATAAAGATTATTCAAAACAAAGATTAATGGAATTTCAAGATAACTGGAATGAAAAAGAAGAGGCAAAATTAAAAAAGAGATTAAAATTAAGAAAAGCTTTAGAAATGTTGAATGATGATGATTTAAATAAAGTAATTGAAGTTATAACTGACGAAGATATTGAAAAATTATTAGATAGTAATTTTGCACCAGTAGTTACAAAAGTTTTAACTAGCAGACCGCAATTATTAAAAGCGATTGGTGGTTTAATTAAGTGATAATATGGAAGAAGAAACATATAGATTAAGCCCAAAAATAAAAATATTATGGGCTATGGAGTATATTATAGGAATTTTTGTTCTTTGGATTATTTTATCTGTAATTTATTCTGTTTTTTTTCCAGATTTAAAATTCCTTTTATTAATACCAGAATTGCCTGTTGTGTCTTATTTATTTATTCTATTTGTTTTGATTTTATTCATTGGGATTCCAGCATATGTTTGGGTTAAAATTTTATACAAAAATTTTACATATACTATGGGAGAAAACGAAGTTTTAATAAGAACAGGAATTATTCATAAAAAAAGAATTGATATCCCATATACTTCAATTGAAAATGTATCTGTTGAAAAACACCTTTATGAAAGGATATTCGGATTAGGTACAGTAGTAATTGATACTGCAGGTGGAGATTCAAAAGAAGGGTTAATTCCCGGAGTAGCAGATACTGAGTCTGTTATTAAAGAATTATTAAATAGAATGAAAATAGCAAAAGGAAATTCTGAAAAAAAAGACCCAAAAGGAAATGAAGAGACCCTACCAATTTTAAAAGATATCTTAACAGAATTAAAAAGTATAAAAGATGCTTTAAAACAAAAAAAATCTGAAAAAAACAAAAAAGTAAATAATTTAATGGATATTAAAGAATTCGAGAAGATATTAGCAGAACAAGCATCTAAGAAAAAAACAAAAAATAGTAAAAAAAGGTGATCAAGATGGAAGATTTAACAAAATATGAAAGAGCAAGAATTATAGGTTCAAGAGCATTACAATTAGAATTTGGTGCGCCACCATTAATAGATGTAAAAGAATTTGATAACACTTTAAAAATAGCTGAAAAAGAATTAGAATTAGGTATAATTCCTTTAGTTGTTGTTAGAATTTAAAAACGGAGCTTCAACTAAAATAATATTTTCAAAACCTTCTTTTTTAATTAATATTCTTTTTTCTTTATCTATCCAATAGAACTCCTTAGTATTATTTGTGCTTACTTCTACTTTATATGTATCTCTACCAAGCACCTTTTCAGTATCTACTGTTTTAAAATTAATAAAACTTTGTTCTTTGAATTCATTGATTTGTGTTCCATCTTTGATATTTAAAATGTACAAAATTCCCCAAGTCCAATTATCTTTAACAGCAAGCATCCAAGGTTTTATAATGTAAATTGGATATTCATAAATAAAATTTGAACCAAGTTTATTTGGATATAATCCTTTTTCATCCAAACAAATAATATTTTCTTTATCTAAATAAGACTCTTTTATGAATAAACACTCTTCTTGTTTTAAAATTTCATATGTTGCATTAAATTTTTCTAATGAATTTATCAAATAGACATATTTTTCACCTTCCTTTATTTGTAAGTCTATTTTTTCTAAATTTGGGTTTTCAATGAATTGTTTTTCTATTTTAAAGTCTGGTTTTTGATAAGTTAATATATAATACATAAATCCACTAATGAATAATAATATAAAAATAATAGTCATAAATATAGGTAGGGGTATTTTTCTGAAATTAAACATAATAATAATTGAGGTTCTAAGTTTTTTAATCTTAGTATAAAACTTACATATGTTTTAAAAATACTTCCTTACTTATTATATAATATTAAATATATATCTTCTATTGTTTGGTTTAAGAGGTGAATTATATGACTACAAATGTAGAAAATCAACAAAATATGTTATTGCCTGAAGGTTCAAATCGGGTATTGGGTAGAGATGCACAAAGAATTAATATTTATGTTGCATTTGCAGTAGCGAATGCAGTTAGAACTAGTTTAGGACCTAGAGGCATGGATAAGATGCTTGTTTCTGAATTAGGTGATGTAGTAATTACAAATGATGGAGCAACTATTTTGGAAGAAATGAATATCGACCACCCAGCTGCTAAAATTATAATTGAAATAGCAAAAACACAAGATAAAGAAGTTGGGGATGGAACAACAACAGCAGTAATGCTTGCCGGTGCTTTGTTAAAAAATGCAGGTGAATTATTAGACCAAAATATTCATCCAAGTATAATTACTAGGGGATATAAATTAACAGCAACAAAAGCAGCAGAGATACTTAATAAAGTAGGAAATAAAATTACAATAAAAGATAAAGATAAATTAAGAGAAATTGCTACTATCTCAATGAATTCTAAAAACGTAGGTTTAGGAGATGCACAAGATTATTTAGCAAATTTAGTAGTGGATGCAGTAATAAAAGTTGCAGAAGAAAAAGATGGAAAATATATTATAGATCATGATTTAATTAAAATAGAAAAGAAACCTGGTGAATATGTAGGTTCAACACGATTAATTCAAGGAGTATTAATTGATAAAGAAATAGTTCATTCAGGTATGCCAAAACTGATAAATAATGCTAAAATTGCTTTAATAGATGCAGCATTAGAGATTGATAAAACTGAAATTGATGCAAAAATTGAAATTACTTCTCCAGAACAAATGCAGCAGTTCCTTACACAAGAAGAAAAAATGTTAAAAGATATGGTAATTAAAATCAAAAAAACAGGAGCTAATGTTGTTTTCTGTCAAAAAGGTATTGATGATTTAGCACAGCACTTTTTAGCAAAAGAAGGAATTATTGCAGTTAGAAGAGTTAAAAAATCTGATATAGAAAAATTAGAAAGAGCTACACATGCAAGAGTAGCATCTTCATTAGATGACTTATCTGAAACAGACTTGGGAAATGCAGGTAAAGTTGAAGAAAGAAAAATAGCAGGAGATGCAATGGTATTTATAGAAGATTGCAAAGATGCAAAATCAGTTACTATTTTTGCAAGAGCAGGAACAGAGCATGTTGTTGATGAAGTAGAAAGGGCAATTGTAGATGCCATAGGGGCAGTTTCTTCTGCAATAGAAGATGGATCCTATGTATTAGGTGGGGGTTCAATCGAAATTGAATTAGCTCAAAGATTAAGAGAATATGCAATAGAAATTGGTGGTAGAGAACAATTAGCAATTCAGGCATTTGCTGACGCACTTGAAATTATACCAAGAACCTTAGCTGAATCAGCAGGTATGGATGCAATAGATGCATTAGTTTCCTTAAGGTCAAAACACAAAAATGGCGAAGGAACTGCTTTTGGTGTTGATGTTTTTTCAGCAAAAGTGGAAGACATGAATAAAAAAGGGATAATAGAACCTACAAGAGTTAAAAGACAAGCAATTTCAGCAGCAACAGAAGCAGCAAATATGATATTAAGAATTGATGATATTATAAGTTCTAAAGGTAGATCTGGTGGAGGAATGCCGCCAGGTGGAATGCCCCCTATGTAATTGATTTATTTTTAAAATATATAGAATTAAATTAAACCTCCTATTTTTTATATTTTTTTATTCTAATTTTTAATATGGGAATTCAAAATATTCAAAAACCAACAATAGATTATGAATCTGAATTAAGGATTAAAAAATATGAATTAATCAAGAATAGATCAATTGAGCGTGTTTCCTTAGATATTAAAAATATTGATAGTAATAAACTAGTTAATGCAACGCAGTCTGCTATTAATTTAATTGAAAAATATAAATATTATTATGAATCACCTAAAAATTTTTGCAGTTTAGAAGAGATAGGGTCTAATTCTTTAAAAGATCTAAAATTGCAAAGAGTATTTGACATGATTGTTTATTCTTTATATTCTGGGATGAACGAAACAGTATTAGATGATGCAATTTCAGAAACAATAAAAACAGGCAATTCTGCTGGTCTTTATTTTTCATATAAAATTAGAGATAATAATGGGCCAAAAGAGATTACAGAATATTATAATACTATTTTCAATAGAGATTTCAATTTTAGAATAGCTAAAAAGTAATTTGGTGTTTTTATGTATGATTCAATAATTATTCATTATGGTGAAATAGCTCTTAAAGGAAAAAATAAATCCTATTTTGAAGATATTTTGATTAAAAATATTAAAGAAAAAATACAAGAAAAAATAACAAAATACCGAGGTTATTTTGAAATTAAATTAACAGAAACTTCAAATAAAGAAGAATTAGTAAATTCATTAAAAACAATTTTTGGTATAGAAAATTTTTCCTTTTGTTATATTTCAAAAACAGATGTTGAAGAAATAGAAAAAAATACATTATCTTTAATAAAATCAAAAAAAGGAACTTTTAAAATAAAAACAAAAAGAATTGATAAAACTTTTCCTTATGAATCCCCAGTTTTTAATAGAAAATTAGGAGAATATTTAGAAAAAAAAGGAGGAATTGCAGAATTAGATTCTCCAGATTATTATTTATATATAAATATCCAAAAAGAAAAAACGTATTTATATACAGAAAAATATTATGGATTGGGTGGATTACCAGTTGGTGTTTCAGGAAAATGTGTATGTTTATTTTCTGGAGGTATTGATTCTCCCGTATCTGCATATAAAATGATGAAAAGAGGTTGCAAAATTACATTAGTTCATTTTTATAGAACTTCTAGTATTGATAAAAAGATATATGATCTTATTGAAATACTTAAAGTATATGATCCACACATAGAATTTATGCCTATTAATTTTAAGCAAATACAAGATAAAATAATAATGGAAGTTTCGTCTAAATATAGATTATTAATTTATAGGCGTTTTATGTTTAGATTAGCTTATGAAGTGGCTAAAAAACACAAAGCAAATTGTTTGTGTACTGGCGAAAACTTGGGCCAGGTTGCATCTCAAACTATGAAAAATATGTTTGTATGCGCAGAACCAATAGCAAATAAAATACTTGTATGCAGGCCATTATTATGTATGGATAAAAAAGAAATAATTCAAGAAGCGCATAAAATAGGAACATATTTGATTTCAATACTGCCTTATGAAGAATGCTGTTCTTTTTTAATTTCAGAACATCCAGAAACTTATGCGCGATTAAGTGATATTTTAGAATATGAAGAAAATTTAGAAGTAGAAAAATTAGTAAAAGAAACAATAATATAACTTTTTAAAGTATTAATTTTTTAAATAAATTTTTAATTTTTTGGGATTTTTTCTTTAATAATTGTTATTTTTTCTGTTGTATCTGGGTGGTCTATTGAGATTTTAACCGTATCTGCTCCATCCATTAAAAATCCTGTTGCAAGATTCATGTCATCTTGTAAATTTCCTAAGTTTCTAAAATCTGGTCTTTCTAACTCAAATATATTTCCTTTATTGTCTCTTATTGTATGTTCAATTGTTTTATTGTTTGTACCACAGCTTGATGCAATTAAAATCACTCCACAAACAAGTGGTCTAATGTATTTAAAAATTGGTTTTATGGATTTAATTGGTTCTTTAACATATCCTTTTTTCATTTCATCACCTTCTGTGTTATTATATATAGTTTTGCGTTTAAAAAGGTTTTGTTTAGACTAATTTTTTCTGTTTTGTGCTTTCTTTTAATCTTTTATATGTTTCCCAATGCTCTCTTATATATTTTTTAACTTCTGGTCTTGAATGATTATTTTCTAGAAATTCAATTGTTTTTTTATCACTTGTATATCCTGAATTAAAATCATAATTTAACTCTTGTTTAATGCGCTCTATTTCAGCATCGCGCATTACTTTTGAAATAATAGAAGCAGCAGATACAATAGGATATTTAAAATCTGCTTTGTGTTCTGAAATAAGAATTACTTCTTTTTTTATTTTTGGTTTTAAATATTTATATACTCTTTTTGAAAAATTAGATGCAATATGATCTGGTGAATCTATATATAATGTGTTTAGTTTATTGCCTTCTTTATATGCTTGTTCAATTAAATGTGCTATTTTCATAGCTTCAATTTCATTTAAACTATATTTTTCCATTAATTGATTTAATTCCTGTGCAGTTATAGCATATGAGTATATTTTACAATATTTTCTTATTTCTTTATCAAGTTCTTCTCTTTTTTTTGGATTAAGGAGTTTAGAATCTTTTAGCCCAAGATTTTCAATAAGTTTATTATCATTTATTAATGTTATTGATAATACTAAAGGTCCTAGGACACAGCCCTTCCCAGCCTCATCACAACCAGATATCATATAATTTAATTCTCATTAGGAATTTAAATAACTTTAGATAAAAGTTAAAGAAAAAGTAGATTTAATCGTATCCTTCTAAAATAGAAGAGGATCCTCTATTACCCATAGCTCTTTTATCAATAATTATAAAATCGCTTACTGCTAATACAGCAGAATAGGGTACTAGTACTAATCCATCACTTCTTTTTAATTGTCTTACAGTTATGCTGTCAGGATTTGGTTCAATCATTAATTCTGATAATTTTCCTGTTGCTTCTTCTACTGTTAAGTCAATTAATTTTCCTAATTCTTCTCCATCTCCAGATACTATTCTTTTTCCTGCCAATTGTTTTGCAATGATCAGTTTAGCCATATAAACATCACCTTATTTTTATTTTCATTACTAAATGTCCGTTTATATTTAAATATCTTTCGTTTGGTAGAAATTAAGGCCTTGTAAAATTATTGCACTAATTTTTCCTAGTTTAGAGTAATTATAAAAGCAAAAAAAACGCAACATTTAAAAACTATATTAATTTTTACTTATTTCTATTTCAATATTTTTAAATATTAAAACAAGAGTTTCATTTTCTGTTTTTAGTGTTATTAAATAAATATCAATTGTTGAACTATCTATAACTTTCCCTTCTAATTCTAAAAATAAAATATTTTTTCCAGTCCTTTCAATAAAACTTTTCATTTCTAATATTGTTTTTTCTGTTTCACATTCTGTTACTGTTCCATCTAAGTATACAACATTATTTTTTTCTCCTTTTGCCGCGTATATTTTAAATTTAATTCTTGTTTCATTTTCATTTTTTTCAATAATTATTTCATTACAGGCTAAAGAATTTAAAGTTATATATTTTCCAATATTTTTATTTATTTTATTAAAATCTATTTTATCGAAATTTATTGATACTGTTTCTGGATTTTTTATAGGTTGTTTAAGTTCTATGTCTTGTTTATTATTAATTATATCTATATTTTCATTTCTTGCAGCAAATATGCCCGTTGTTAAAACTAAACTTGTTAATATAATACTAATCTCTCTTTTTAATTTAGGCTTTAAATGTGTATCTATTTCCGATTTTGGATTATGTTGGTTTTTCATGTTATCCTTTTATTCTTTTTGTGTTTTTAAAGCTTTCTAGTTGAAAATTTATTATTAAATTAAAGTTTTTGTTTCAATTGCAATCATTTTTTCTTCATCTGTGTTGATAACAAGAGATTTTACTTTAGGAAAGGCTTTCATTATTTCTTTTCTTGTTTTTTTAGATTTTTCTCCTATTCCTGCTGTAAAAATAATTGCATCTAATTTTCCTAAAATTACTGAATAAGCGCCGATATACTTTTGTATTCTATAAATAAACATATCATATGCTAATCTGCTTTTCTTATGGCCTTTTTCAGCTTTATCTAAAACTTCTTTAAAATTAGCAGAAATACCCGAAATTCCATAAGTACCTGATTTTTTATTAACTAAAGTTTCTATATCATCTAATGATATTTTTAGATTTTTGTTTAAATAGAAAATTATTGCTGGATCAATATCTCCGCATCTTGTTGTCATTATTAAACCTTCTAAAGGTGTGAATCCCATGCTTGTATCTATTGATTTTCCTTGTTTTATTGCGCAAATGCTTGAACCTCCTCCTAAATGACAGGTAATTAAATTAAGTTTATTTAACGGCTTTTTAAGTTTTTTAGAAGCTTCTAAAGCAACATATTTATGTGAAGTTCCATGAAAGCCGTATTTTCGTATTTTATGCTTTGAATAGAAAGCATAGGGTAAAGCATACATAAATGCTTTTTCAGGCATTGTTTGGTGAAATGCAGTGTCAAAAACAGCTATTTGTTTTACTTTAGGCAATTCTTTTTTCATTATTTCTATTCCTTTTATATTTGAAGGGTTATGTAAAGGCGCTAAATTACTATTTTTCTTAATTTTTTCAAGAATATTAGGAGTTATTACAACTGATTTTGAGAAATCGCCTCCATGAACTACTCTATGGCCAATTGCGTTTATTTCATCTAATGATTTGATTTTTCCTTTTTTTAATAGATTATTTAAAATATTTTTCAAATATGTTTCAAAACTTAATTGGTTTTTAATATTTTCAATATAATCATGTGCAATCACATTAGGTTCTGCGCCTTTTTTCTCTGAGAAATTAAACAATTTGTATTTAATTGATGTACTTCCGCAGTTTAAAACTAATATTTTCATAGATATCAATACATTAATTCATTAAACAAGATTTTTATTCTTAACTATAAAAAGGATATGTATGAAGAAAAAAATAATAGATATTGTAAAAGAAGAACACACAAAAGAAGATTTTAATTATCACATTTTACTTGTTGTTAAAAATGCCCTGTTTCTTGGAAAAAAATTAAATGCAGATTTAGAGGTACTTGAGATTGCTGCTTATCTTCATGATATTGGAAGAGCCGAGTATTGGAAAGGTTTTGATTTTGTAAAAGAACATAATATTGTAGGTTATGAAAAAAGTAGAAAAATATTAAAGCAATTTGATTATTCTGAAGAGTTTATAGAAAAAGTATCTAATTGTATTTTATCTCATACAAGATCTAAAGGATATGAACCAAAAACATTAGAAGAAGAGATTATTGTTTGTGCTGATGCTATGGCACATTTTGATAGTTTTTTGAATTTATTTAATATATTTCTAAAAGAAACAGACTCTTTTGAAGAGGCGATTAAAATATTAGATAAAAAAATAGATAGAGATTGGAATATTAAAATAACTTTTAAAGAAGCTAAAGAGGCATCAAGGAAAAATTATGAAGCAGTTAGCCTACTTATTAAGAATGCTAAAGATCAAATTAAATAAGACTTTTTCATTTAATATTTTTTTATTTTCCTAAGTTTCAATATCTTTAAAAACATGTCTATATATTAATTATTTGGTGATAAAATGACTAATGAAAATTCTGTTTGGGGTGTTCCAACTCAAATTCCAACAATTGATTCTAGGGAAGCGAATGAAAGTGTAATTAGAGACACATCTGCATTAAAAGCAGTTAAGGTGCTTATAGATGAATTAAATAATAAAAAAGAAGTTTTGGAAAAAAGTAAAGAAGAATATTCCAAAAATTTGAGAAAAAGCGTAATTGATAAATTAGAAGTATTTTTAAGCGTCACTAGAAACCCAACAATAAATATTATATACTCAAATTTATTTGAAGGGGAAAAATTAGGTATTTATAATAATGAATTAGTTTCAATTTTTAATAATGTTGATTTATTAAAAATATTTGCGTATTTTTATTTATCCAAAAAAATTGAATTAAATGATCTATCCCATGATCTTCTTCGCACTGCAATTGAAGAATTTTATGGAATAACAGGAGAAAGACAGATGCATATCAATAAGGGAATTTATTTTTATGAAGATGAAAATAAATTAATGGTTTCAGTAGAAAAACGAAAGTGTAGAGATGATGATTTAAATAAATTTACTATGTGTTTTGAGAAAGATTTGGGGAGTTTTGAATTAATTATTCATTCGTTCCCAAAAGAAGATTCATATATAGAAATAAAAGGAAATTTTTTCTGTACTGGTAATGTACAATATAATACAAATGAAATTAAAAGTATAGAAGATTTGAATTTCATTTTTAGTATTTCAGATAATTCTGAATACACACATACAGACTAGAAATCTTTGTTTTATTTTTTTCTTTTTATTAATATTTTTTTACATACAACAGCAATTGTTCCATAAATATCTTCTTCTGTTGCGCCCCTTGATAAATCACTTATTGGTTTTTTAGTTCCTTGTAAAATAGGACCATACGCTTCAGCGCCCTGGCATAAAATTTCGATTAATTTGTATGAAATATTAGCAGAATTTAAATCTGGGAAAATTAAAATATTTGCATTTCCTGCTACATCTCCAATATTTCTCATTTTTCTTTTAGCTGTTGACATTACTAAAGCGCTGTCTGCCTGCATTTCTCCATCTATTTTTAATTCAGGCATTTTTAATTTTGCTAATTCTGTTGCATTTCTTATTTTATCAATCATTTCATGTGATGCACTTCCTTTTGTTGAAAATGAGAGCATAGCTATTTTTGGATCCCAGTTAAATAATTCTTTAGCACTTTTTGCAGTTGATACTGCTATATCTGATAATCTATCCTCATTTGGATTAATATTTACTGCGCAATCTGCTAATATTAAATGTGAATTTTCTCCCCCTTTCCAATTAGGAAGATTTATTAAAAAAAAGCTTGAGATGGTTCTATTTCCTTCTTCTACTCCAATTAATTTTATTGTGTCAATTAAAACTTTTTTAGATGTATAAACTGCACCAGCAACAATACCTTCAATTTTATTTTCATTTAATAATTTGCATGCAATTTCTAATGTATCTTTTTCAGTATTTATTATATCTACTTCTTTTAATTCATTTAAATTTAATTCATTAATTTTTTGTTTAATCTTATTTTCATTTCCAATTAAAATTGGTTTAATCATATTTTCTTTAAGCGCTTTATTAACAGCTTTTAATATTCGTTCATCTTCTGCTTCAGGAAAACCTATTTTACATTTAGCGCCTTTTACTTCCTGTATTAATTTTTCCATAAACATAAAAATCACTTCAATCCTTTAATTTATAAATTAATTAAATAAACAAGATTTTTAATATTAAGTTTGCTTATTTTTAATATGAAATTTGGTTTTATGCCCCAATTTGGAGAAGATTTATTTTCTGAAATAGAATTTGCTAAAAAACATTTTGATTTTTTTGAACTAACTTTGCAAGATGATTTATTTATATATACACAAGAATATATTGTTAAAATAAAAGAAGCATTAGGAAATTTTGAAATATTAGGTCATTTGCATTGGGAAATTGATTTATCAGAACAAAATATAAAATTTAATCAAATAAATAAAAATATAGAAATATTTAAAAAATTAAAAATAAATAAATTGACAGTTCATCCTTCTGTTAATAAAACATTAACTTTAGATAAATTAAGAGAAAATAATATTAAAAACTTAACAAAAATAACTGATATTTGTAAAGATAATAAAATTCTTTTGTGTATTGAAAATATTTCTGAAGCGCCTTTTAATAAAGCTGAGGAAATGGAATATCTAATAAAACATATTCCTAATTCAAACATTACTTTTGATGTAGGTCATGCATTGAAAATATCAGAAGAAGAATTTAACAATTTTTTAAAATTAGAAAATATAAAACATATTCATTTACATAATGTTATTGAAGATAAAGACCACATATTTTTTTATAAAAAAGAGAATTTACTAAATAGGCTAGACAAATTAAAAAACGCGCTAAATTTGGATACAATTACATTAGAAATGTTTGCAAATATAAAAAATGATAAGTTTCATTATAAAATCAGTAAAGAAGAAAGACATAAATTATTATTAAAACAAGTAGCTTGGATTAATCTGTTTAAAAATAGTTATCAGAACCTGGAG
>JBAZFO010000003.1 GCA_041653315.1 Candidatus Micrarchaeia archaeon
CAATTAAATTTGTTTCATCAATTACACATAATGCTGCTTCACATGTGTAAATATCTTGCATAATATTTGCTCCTTCACAATAATTATTATCCAATAAATTACAATTTTGAGTTTCAGTTGTTTCAATAGAACATTCATAATCAACACAAACACCTTCGTCATGCATTATTGAATCTTCTAAACAATAATTTGCATCATATTCATTACAATCTTCATCAATCATACATTCTACACATCTTTCATCATTTGTACTTATTGTGTATTCAATACATTCATTATCAGTACATGTACAATCATCTTCACATGTATTAGAAACATCTGAATATTCATACCAATCATTACCTACACATCCACTTAAATCAGTACAAATTGTGTTTTCACAATTGTGTTCTGCATCACATTCTGCTGAACAATCATCAACTGAACATTCATGTGTTAAATCAATTGTTCCTAATGTACATGAATCTATATCTTCATTACACATAGAAGTAAATCCTGCAAAATAATCCCATGTAAATGAGTTTGCATCAGGATTGTTTAAGCATGTTGCAATTCCTGCCAGGTTGTTAGCTTCACA
This sequence comes from Candidatus Micrarchaeia archaeon, assembly GCA_041653315.1. Lineage (NCBI taxonomy): Archaea > Nanobdellati > Microcaldota > Candidatus Micrarchaeia > Candidatus Micrarchaeia archaeon. The sequence continues at coordinate 578 of JBAZFO010000003.1, forward strand.
ATTTATTGGTGTTCCTGCAACGCAAGCAGCTGCTTCACATGTTTCTGCTCCGTTACAATATAAATCATCATTACAATTTTCAATTAAATTTGTTTCATCAATTACACATGATGCTGCTTCACATGTGTAAATATCTTGTATAATGTTTGTTTCTTCACAATAATTATTATCTAATAAATTACAATTTTGTGTTTCTGTTGTTTCAGCTTCGCATGCATATGCTACACATCTGCCTTCATCATGCATGACTAAATCTCCTACACAATAATCTGCATCATATGAATTACAGTCTTCATTTGTTAAACATTCAAACCCAAAAATATATCTATATTCAAATATTTTTTCAGTACCAAATTGATTTTTTAATGTTAATGTTAACCAGTGTTCTCCAGGAGTTAAGTCAGGAACAGGAATAGTTAATTTAGAGAATTCAATTTCACTCGCTCTTCCTCCCCCAACATACCCTTCCCAGGTATAATGATAAACAAATACTTCTTCTACATCAAAATAGATATTATTTGGAAATTCAATTTGTGAATTATTTATGGGATTAACTAAAAGAACAACAGGATCACTAACACTAATTTTTTCAAGATTTGACTCTGATATCTCTGTTTTTAAATCTGAAATCTTAATATTAATCCCTACAGAACGATCTTCTGTTTTTCTTTTATCATTTTGATAACCATTACTTTCAACAGAAACTATTTTTATCCCTCTAGAATTATCAATTGACGAAGAGAAACTATTAGGCTCTTTTATGCCCATAAATGAGGCCTCTTGAAAACTAATTAAAACCCCAGTCAATAATATAAATATAAAAATTGATATGTATATTGATTTAAAACAAAAAAACTTATTTACATCTAGTAAATTTTTCATATTATTCCCCCCCACAAACTAATTTTTATACTATTCTTATAATAATATTACAAAATGCTTTTAAATCTAGTGGGTATTTATGTAATTAGATAAATACCAAAATATGTAAAAACACACAAAATCGGGATTAGTATGCAAATAAAAAATAATGATGACTATAAAACAGCATTAGAATTAGCATCAAATATAATACTCAATGGAGGTATTATTTTATATCCAACAGATACAGTTTATGGATTAGGATGTAATGGATTAAATTTAAAAGCTGTTGAAAAAATTAATAAAATAAAACAAATAACTGAATTTAAACCTATATCTGCTTTATTTGGGCATATAGAAATAGCAAAACAATACTGTAATATAAACGAAGAACAGGAAAAAATTTTAAAAAAATATCTACCCGGGCCATATACTTTTATTTTACCTTTAAAAAAAGCAATTCCCCTATCTAATAATAACACTTTGGGAATACGAATACCAAATAATAAATTTTGTATAGATTTAGGAAAATTATTAAAAATTCCTATAGCTTCAACAAGTGCGAATTTAACAGGTGAAAAACCACCAATAAACATATCAGAGGTTACTATAAAAAAGAAAGTGGATCTAATAATTGACCAAGGAGAATGTAATGAAAAAGAATCTTCAACTATAGTAGATCTAATAAATAACAAAATAATAAGACAGGGAAAAGCAGAGTTTAAATTTTAAGAAAGTAATAAAAATAATGCTTTTAAAATAAACTTATGAAAAAGGTAATATTAGTAGATAAAAATAATAATGAAATAGGAGAAGAAGAAAAGCAAAAAGCACATTTAGAAGGAAAACTTCATAGAGCTTTTTCTATTTTGGTTTTTAACAGTAAAAAAGAACTATTAATCCACAAAAGAGAAAGCAGCAAATATCATTCAGGAGGATTATGGACAAATACAGTATGCAGTCATCCAAAACCAAAAGAGAAAATAGAAGATGCAGTTCATAGAAGATTAAAAGAAGAAATGGGATTTGATACAGAACTTAAAGAGATAGGACAATTTATTTATAAAACAAAAATAAAAGACTTAACAGAACACGAATTAGATTATGTATTTTTAGGTTTTTCGGATAAAAAACCAAATCCAGATCCAAAAGAAATTGAAGATTATATGTATTTATCACTAGAAGATTTAAAAAAAGATATGAAAATTAATCCAAATAAATACACTTTTTGGTTTAAAATAATTATAAAAGATTATGAAAAAGAAATAAATACCTTTATAAACTCATAAATGAATAATAAAATAAAGAGAAACAAAAATTAGTGAATAAATAATGCTTATTTTGTTTTAAAATGGTGAAAAATATGACAATGGAATTATTGAGTAAAAAAACAGTCCATTCATTAAAAGAAATGGGTTATGAAAATTTAACAGAAGTGCAAAAAAAAGTTATTCCTAGAATTATTGAAGGAAAAGAAGTTATTTGCAGAAGTAAAACAGGCACTGGAAAAACAGCTGCTTTTGGTATTGGGCTAATTGAAAGAATAGTAGAAAAAAAATCAAAAAAAGGATTAGTTATTACTCCAACAAGAGAACTAGCAGTGCAAGTAGCAAAAGAAGTATATAAAATAGGTAAAGGAAATAGAATAAATGTAATCACTATTTATGGTGGCGTAAGTATTGAAAATCAAATAAATGATTTAAAAAGAAGACCTGAAATTGTAGTCGCAACACCAGGTAGATTATTAGATTTAATTAATAGGCGAGAAATTGAACCAAAAGAATTTGATGTAGTAATTTTAGATGAAGCAGATATAATGCTTGATATGGGATTTATTGATGATATTGATAAAGTTCTGAGTAAAATTAAACCAAAACCATTAATTGAATTATTTTCAGCAACAGTAGATAAAGAAATTCTGAATATTGCAGAAAAATATATGAAAGATTATGAATTTATAGAAATGTCAGATATGGGAAAACCAATAGAAATCACTGAAAAAATAATAGATGTTACTCAAAAGGAAAAATTTGGTGCATTATTAGATATTATATTCGAGGATAAAAATAGAAAAACTTTGATATTTTTAAATACTAAACGCGGAGTTGAAAGAATTGCAGAAAAAATAGAACAAAAAAGATTCAGAGTAGGAACTTTACATGGAAATATGTCTCAAAATAAAAGAGAATTTGTTTTAAGAGAATTTAAACAAAATAAAATAGATATTTTAATAGCAACAGATGTAGCAGCAAGAGGAATACATATAGATAATGTAGATCTAGTTATTAATTTTGACTTAGCTAAAACTGCTAAGACTCACTTACATAGAATAGGAAGAACTGGAAGAATGAATCAAAAAGGTTGTGCAATATCTTTTAATACAACAAATGAAATAAGACGTGAATATATTGGATACCTGCCTCCTGTACAAAGCGAAACGTATTCATATGAAAGCAGAGGAGAAAATAAAGAAAACAGAAAAAATAGGCCAGTTTATGATAATAAAGATAATAGAAAAAAAAATAATAAAAAAAGAGAGTTTACAAGACAATACGGCGATCCAAATTATAGAGATTAAAAATTAAAAAAATCATCTAAATGTTTAATTATATAATCTGAAGGGAAGTATTGAAAATCCTTTGGGAAATATTGCTTATATTTTTCCCAATTAAATCTTTCATCTAATAATACGATAGCACATTTATCTGTTTCGCTTCTTATTCCCCTGCCTGCAGATTGTAAAACTTTATTTACTGCAGGAATCATATAAGTATATTCATTTCCTTTTCCTTGACCAAATTTAATATCAAAATAAGATACTAAATTCTTTTTTTCTAAAGAAGGAGGAGCTAATGGAATTCCTACTATAACAATTCCTTGAAGAGAATTATTTTCAAAATCAATACCTTCTGAAAAAGACCCTTTTTGTACACCTAACAAGGTTAAATTATTCTTTTTATGCATATTTTCTAAAACTATTTTTTTGTCCTCTTTTTTCCATTCTGAAGATTCTAAAATTAACTCTTTAGTTGAATCTATATATTTAGAAACATTCTCCATTAATTTATATGAAGGAAAAAAAACTGCGGTATTATGAGGTATACATTCAATTACTTCTGCAATTGCATTTCCCATTTTTTTAAATTCTTCTTCATTTCTCTTATGATATACAGTTGATAAAATATTAGAAGATAAAATAAGCCTATTCTCTTTTGGAAAAGGCGAGATATACTCTTTAAGTTCTCTATTTTCAATACCTAAAATGTCTGCATAAACTTCTGGGGGATACAAAGTTCCACTCATTAATATTGATGCATGAACAGAAGAAAAAATAGGTTGCGTAATATCTGAAGGATCAAGTGGAAATAAAGAGATTTCATCTTCTTTTATTATTCTTAATACATGTTCATTATCTTCTTTCCAAGAATAGAAAAAATTCAACATGCTTGTTAAAGATAAAAACTCAAATTCATTTTCTTTTTTAGAACTTGCATATACTTCTGTTTGTTCAAGTCTACTTATAAAACTATTAAAATCAAATTCAGAAACAAATGAGTTTTTAAATAACTCATTTATTTCATCCAACAACTCTTGTTTTTCTATAATTTTTTCTTGTCTACTCCCCAATAAATTAAAAATATTCTTTAAAGAATCAAATGCCCTAGATAAAACAGGATCTGGAGCATATTCTTTTAATTCTTTTTTACAATTTGAGATTAAATTTTTAGATAAAGTAAATGTCATTAATTCTCTAGCTCTTTCTGGAAGATTATGCGCTTCATCAACAATTAAAATTATATCTTCCAAACCAATATTCATTTTAGACAAAACAATATTTTTTATCATTGAATCAAAAATATAATTATAATCACAAACTAATACATCTGCATCTGCAATTAATTTTGATTCTGCTGAATGTGGACATGCAGAAAATTGTTTACAAATTTGTTTTGCTTCTTCTACATGATAAATATCTTCCTTTAATGCCATTAAAGCAAAACCTTTTACATATGCATAAGGACATTTTTTAGATTTTATTTGATGATAACAAAAAGAATCAAAATCATTTCTTTTCATATCTTTTGATTCTTGCAATAAACACATCTGTTGTTTATTTATTATATCTGCAACAACTAATTCAACATTGTGTTTTTCTTTTATTAATTTTAAAGTATTTATTGCTATGGTATGTTGAGAATGTCTTGAAGTTGTAAAAATAACTTTTTTATTAAATTCTTTTGCATATTCTAAAACTGCACTTAAAACAGCTGCTGTTTTTCCTATACCAGTTGGCGCATATGCCAATAAATTAGTTCCTTTATAACACGCTTCTTTACAGTCTTCATAAAATTGTTTTTGAACTGGTCTTATCTCATCAAAAGGAAAAAACATATCTACACCATTTTATAATATTTCTAATAATTCATCTATTCTACTTAGATTAATAATCGGTTTTTGAAATCTTTCGTAATCTTCTATTAATCTAGGGCATGCTGTATTTATATATGCATCAAAAATATTAAAATTCTGTAAAGCAATTGAATTAATTTCATTACATATTAGAATTACTGCTTGTTTTCCTTTTTCTTCTAATTTCTTTTTAGCTTCTTCTGCGCCTTGTAAATTAAATTGCCCTATTTTTGTTGAAACTAAAATACCAAAGGTTTTAGCTTCACTTGATTTTAATAAAGCACCTTGTAATTTTTTATTATATACTTGTATTTCATCATTTACTTTTTTGAACTCTCCATTTATTGGATTTATAATAAAAACAGGAATTTCATAATTTAAAGTTAAATAATGAAATTTTCCTCCTCCAATATATAAAACACACTCTATTTTATCTAATATTTCACCTACTGCTCCAGTATCACATCCTAAAATTTGTCCTTTATAAAAACATTTTGGTCCTTTTCCCATAAAAACTTCCTTATGATTTTTTTTTAATAATTGTTTTATTTCATCTAATTGGTGAATATGCTGAACAGTTGTTATTAAACCTATTTTTTTGAAATTTTTTATTCTACCTAAATGTTTTTTTATAATTTCTAAATCTATATCTTGGTGATACTCTTTATATTCAACTTGTATCTTTGTTTTTATACCTACAAAAGGCGCATGGCCATAATGAATTATTTTATCTGCTTTTACTTTTTCAGCTTCTTCAATAGCTAAATCACAAGCACCATAACAGCTTGCACTGGATATAAATACTTCATTACCTTGATTTTCTAATATTTTCTGCTCCTCAAGCGCTTTTGATTTAAGCCCTTCTGGAAACTGTAATAATATGCGCATGTTAAGAATTTAGAGGGTTTTATTTAAAAAGGCTTTTAGAGAGTACATTTCCGGTTAAATATCTTTAAATAATCTTTTTAATCCTACGGTGTTTACAAAAAAATTATTTTTATTATTTAAATGGGATTTAATATCCTCTTTTTGTCTTGAAATTTTATTATTAAATGAATCTTCAATAAAATAATTAAAATAAATTCCATCTATAAAAGAAACATAATGAACACATTTATTTTTTTCAGAATTTTTAATAAATGAGATTAATTCACTTATTTGTTTATCTTGAGCACCACCACCTTCTTTTATGTGTTTTGCTTCAATTATAAAGAAGTGACTCTTTATTTTAAGAACCATGTCCGGTTCTTTAGATTGTTTTCCTTTTCCAAATTTATAACATATTTTATATTTTTTACAAAATTCATTAAATAATTTTTTATCTCCTTTATCTGGTAAAAAATAACTAATTTTATTTTCTTCAAATTTTTTAATATTTCGTGAATATTCAACTTTCATTTGTTTATTTAAAATTTCTTTAATCTTTTTTATACCTAAAACACTATTTTTACGTGAAGAACCAGAATCATAAAGTGCTTGAATAGTAATATTCGAATAACCTAATGAATCATAAATTTTCCTTCTTTTTTGACAATATTCATTAAGAATTTTTTCTAAAATTTCCCTCTTATTAGAAAGTTTTAAAAAAATAGAGTAAGAAATATCTAAAACCTTCCAAAAAGCAACAAATTCTGTATATTGTACTTTATTCATTGAAAGAATTATTTTATATATCTCATCAGATATTTTAATGGCGGCTTTTTTGTCTTTTTCACACACCACACAATAACTTATTATTAATTCTCTTAATCTTTCAACTTTAATTAAAAACTCTCTATCCTCAACAATTAATTTATCTTGACAATAAAATTCATCAATAACTGGTTCTGTATTTTTTAAAGATAAATTCCAATAAAATAAATTGTTTTTTAAAACCATTGTTCAAGACCTCTTTTTATTTGTGGCTCTTCGATTGTTGCATATTCTTCTATTTGTGTAGAATCTTCTATATATGTAGAAAGATCAGATAATGAAAAAGTTTGCATAAGGTTTTTAACTTGAGAAAGACCTAAATATTTTCTTATATAAGTTCCATTAGAATATTTATAGGTTGTCATAAATTCACTATCTGTGTTTTCTCTTAATTTATTAAGTAAATTATTAAATTCTTTGATTAGTTTTTTAGAATTGACGTCTGTTAAAGTTGGAGTTAAAAACATTTGAATAGGACAAGTTCTATAAGTAGCACCACTTATAAAAATACCATCAACTCCAAATACCTCTTGAATATTATAAATTCCTGCTTTTCCATCTATTGAACCTGTATCAACCGTTCTAATAAAAAAAGGATTAGATAAAATCTTTTTATATAAATAATCATTTACAAAAAACTCCTTTTTTAAATAACCTCTAGATGTGTATTTCTTTGAATCTAACAAAACAACTTTATTTTTTCCTAAATTTTCATTTATCTCATTTTCAGTAAGATAAAATGATATTGAAAAAGAATTGGTTTTTTTTATTTTTTTAGTATATTCATAAAATTCGAATCCTGCTCTAAAATGATTTTTATTTGAAAGTTTATAATGTCTTTTTTTAGTCTCACAATTAATTTTTATTGCATCAAATTCTAATTTGGTATTAATCTTATCAGTTTTTTCAAAAAAACAAATTATTACATTTGTTCCTGTAAAATCAAATATTTTTTTTTCAAAAATTACTGCTTCATTTATATTATATCTACTAAGAAAATCATCCCTTATTTTATTTGAAACAACAGCACCAAATAAAAAATTAGACGGGATAATATAAATCATATTTTTTAAATTATTTCTAAGATCATTAATTAATGCAATTTGATATAAATCTTGATATCCTTTATTTACACCTGTGAAAAGTTTTTGCTGTTCTTTATTTTTTTCATGTTTAGAAATATAACCTAAATATAAATAAGGCGGATTAGTAATATGAAACACTGGTTTTTTGGAATTAAGCAAAAATTTTGGATAATTTTTAAGTGTATCTAATTGTAGAATGTTTTTTTCAGCAATTTCTTTAGGTATCCCGTAAGAAACTGCATTTTGGATTGATTTATCCACCATTTCCGATTGAATATCAAAAAGATATATATTTGCTTTAAAAAATTCAATTCTTTTATCTTTTTCAATTTGTTCAAGAATTGGAAGAATTAAATTACCTTCACCTGCAAAAAGATCAACCCAAATATAATCATTTAATTTATTTTTAATTTTAGGAAAAATAAATTTTTTGAAAATATTTACTGAAGTTAAATGTACTCCAAGATCCCTTCTCTTTCCTTTATCCATATATTTATTAAAAAGTTTAAATTTAAAAAGGCTTTTAGAGAGTACATTTCCGGGTGTTTATACTTGTTTATATTTTGTATTAAAAAAATCTTTAGGATTTAATAATTTATTTTTTAATTTTTGAAAATATTTTTTATTCCAAGTTATAAAATAATCTGCTTCACTTTTAATAAAAGCATAATATTGCACCGAATCTTCATAATTAAAATTCATATCTTTAAGTGCTAATAATATCTCTTCAGTATTTAAGGAAATAACTTTCCAATTTGTATTTTTAAAAATAGTAAGACAAAATTCTCTGGATTTTTTATCTGCTTCTTTTTCAGATAATTCTTGTCCATGTTTATATACCGGTCTTTGTAATTTAAAAGATAAATAATTAGATAAAGAAAAAATAGTTCCTTCATGTATAATTATTTCAATTTATTTCTTTTTATTAAGTCTACTAATTTAACTGAATCACTTAATGTTTTTTCATTAAATAAGGTATAATTAACATAATCAAAAAAAATATTTTTATCTATATATAAACTCATATAAAATCTGCCTCAGAAACTATTTTATTTTCTATTAATTCTTTATGTGTTTTTGCTCTTTTTTTATCAATATACTCAACATAATCATCTTCCCATTTATCTTCTTTGTTTTCAATTAAAATATTTTGATTATTCTTATAATATTCCATTGCCATTACCCGTATTGCTTCTGCTTTTGAATTAACAATTCCTTTTTTTAACATTTTATTAACAACTTTTTCAACCATACCTTTAAACGTAGCATTTATCAACATTTTTACTACCCCCTATGTAGTTTTTATGTAGTAAATATTTATAAATGTACTGTTTTAATTCTATTTTGTAAATAAAGTTTATAAATAACATTAAAGAGAGTACATTTCCGGACTAATTATTGTAAATCAATTATCTAATGTTTAAAACTTTATTTTAAATTTATAAAATGCAGTTGATTTATGAAAAAACAAATATAAATATAAAATCAAATAAGATTATTAAAACTATTTCTATTTAACTCTAATAAAAAGTTAAAAAAATAAATATGTTTTTTATTTTAAAATAAGTTATTAATTATTTTATTAGAGCTACTATAATATTTACTATTAATAAGAATATAGTAATAATATTAATTACTCTAGTTTCTTTTCTCATATCAAATAGTTCTAAAAAAATTCTTTGACCATCTATTGGATTCATTTAATCACCTTTTTTATATTAATGTTTCTCCTTTATTTTAATATGAAATTTTATTTATCTATTTTTAATACGTTTTAGTAGATCTTCTTTCCTTTTGTTAAACTCTGTTATATCTTCATCTTTTATATAAATTTCTAAATTCTCTTGATTTTTTTCAGCGGCAATGCCAAAAATTCTTTTTTTAGATGACAACATTATTTTAAATAAATATATAAACTGTTTATAAACTTCTGGAGTTTGAATTAAATCTAATTTACATGTTTTTTCTATTTGTTTACCCTTCTCTTTTGTATCTAAAATTTTAAATGTAATTTTTCCTAAATCTCCACTTAAAAATGAAATTGATTTTATTATTATATCTATCACCAATACTATTATATATAGAAATATTTAAATGAATTTGTTGATTTTTTATGATGTAATGTTTAATTTTGTGCTTTTATTGTAAATCTTGCCCAAAAATGTTTGGTTTTCCCCTTTCTTCTGGTTCTATTACAGTTTCAAATGTTCCTTTATTATATGTCATAATTCTAACTCTATCTGTATATTTATTCCCATCTATAATTAAAGAGAGATTTATATTTTTTGATGAAAAAAATGAAAGTTTATCTATTGGAATAATTATAATATACTCAAAATAATTATACTTATATTTATCTCTATACTGAATGGCTTGTTTAATCTTGTTTTTTAATGCAACCATTGTTGCAGTAGTCTGTATCTCCACCCAATAATCCTTATCTTCATCTGTTATAAAAAATAAATCTGGTCTTGGACCTTTTGATCTAAGTCTTGGGCGTTTTTCTATAAATAATTTATTTATATTATGTGTTTTATTGAAATATTTAATAAACTCATTTTTAATCTCCCAATGTAAAAAATTTGGGATTGGTGTGTCAAAGGCACAAATATAATTCTCTTCTTGTCCTCTTTTTAATCTATTTAAAATATCTTGAATTTTTAAGATAGTTGTTTCATGTTTTTGATCTTCTCCTTCTACCTCAAAATCAAAGGTTTTCTTAGAATTATTTTTTAATAAATCATTTAACTCCCAAAGTGAAGTTATTATCTTCTTTATGCTTTCATCAATTTCTTGCATTTAATCCCTTTTGATTATATTCAATACTATTATTTTAGGCTTCATCTAGCCAGTCGTCTTCATCGCGCATTAAATTCATACGCGCATTTTGTAATAAAAGCGCTTTTTCAGCGCTTGCTACAATTCTTCTTGTGCGCTCAATTGCATCTGGATTAACAGACATTGATGTAAATCCATATTCAACTAAGCGCCTTGCAAAATCTGGATACACAGAAGGCGCTTGACCACATACTGAACATGTAATTCCTTTTTTATTACAAGTTTTACCTATATATTTCAAGGATTTTAACACAGCACTGTTTCTTTCATCAAAATCATGCGCTAATTTAGCATTATCTCTGTCAACACCCAAAGTTAATTGAGTTAAATCATTTGTACCTACAGATACTCCATCTATTCCTACATCTATAAATTCATTTAATAAAATAACATTGGAAGGAACTTCTACCATCATCCAAAGTTTAAAATCTTTAGTTCTGTACAACCCTACTTCATGAAGTATTGTTTTAACTTGTTTAAGCTCTCCAACTCTCCTTACAAAAGGAATCATTAACCAAAGATTTTTAAGATTAAATTCATTACGAACTTTTTTTATTGCTTCTAATTCCATTTTGAAAACATTTGGATCTGAAATATATCTTGAAGCTCCTCTAAAACCCATCATTGGATTTTCTTCTTCATGCTCATATTTTTCTCCGCCTTTTAATGATTTATATTCATTTGTTTTGAAATCAGTTGCTCTATAAACAACAGGCCTTGGATAAAAAGCAGAAGCAAATTTTCTTAATTCATTTGATAATTTATTTATAAATTCTTCTTTTCTATTTTCATCAACAAAAACTCTTGGGTGTTCTCCAATTTCAGCAATAATAAACTCTGCTCTTAATAATCCGATACCATCTACATCCATATCTGCTATTTCTTCAACTCTTGAAGAACTAGCTAAATTAACATAAATTTTAGTTCCAGTTATAGGAGAATATTTTTCTGTTTGAGAAATTTGTTTAGTTTCTTTATTTTTCATTTTAATTATTCCTTCATATACCACTCCCCTAACTGCATCAACAGTTACATTCATCCCAGTAGATAATTTTTTAGTAGCATCGTTAGTACCAACAATACATGGTATGCCTAATTCTCTAGAAACTATGGCCGCATGTGAAGTTGAACCCCCATAATCAGTTACAATTGCACCTGCTTTTTTCATTGCTGGAACAAAATCTGGAGAAGTCATAGAGGTAACTAAAATTTCGCCTTTTTGTATTTTATCAATTTCATTTTTTGTAGGGATAATTCTTACTCTGCCAGAAACAACTCCTGGTGATGCACCTAATCCTTTTAATAAAACTTCTCCTTGTTCTTCATCAGAAGAATAATATGAAGGAGAATCTTCTTCATAAGATAAAGAATATCTTTCATTAATGTCTTTTTTTTCTGCTAATGAATCAAGTAAATTATTAACTTCATCTTTTTCTTCTGTATTCTCTTGATCTAAAGTAGTAATAGGTCTAGATTGTACTATATACATTTTTCCATTTTCATAAGCCCATTCTATATCTTGAGGAACACCATAATGTTTTTCTATTTTTCTGCATATTTTTGCGAGTTCTACTATCTTATCATCAGATAATTTTTGTAGATTTTGAGAACTTAATGAAATATCAATATGTTCATTTTTACCTTCAGATAAAATCAATTTCCAAGTCTGTGTAGAAATAAATTTATTTATTATTTGTAAATCATCTTTTTTAACTGAATATCTATCTGGAGTCAACGCACCAGACACTACAACTTCTCCTAATCCATATGCACCTTCAATTTCTATTCTATTTTTATCTTGGGTAATAGGATCAACAGTAAAAGCTACACCTGCTGTTTCTGATTGAACCATTTTTTGGACTACAGCTGAAAGTCCGACTTTTAAATGATCAAATCCATTTTCAGTTCTATAAAAAATAGCCCTGGATTCAAATAAAGAAGCCCAACATTCTTTAACAGATTGAACTACGTTTTCAGGTCCTTGAATATTAAGAAATGTTGACTGCTGCCCAGCAAATGAAAATGTGTTATGGGTAATTATTCCCCCAGTTCCAGCAACAAAATTTTCAATTCCTGGAACAGTAAAATCATAAACCCACCCTTCATAATCTAATGGCTTTACTTCTTTTATTTTTTCCCAATTCACATCACCATCAAAAATAGATGAAAGATCTTCTGAATTATACTCTTTCATTAATTCTTTGAATCTTTTTTGTGTATATTCTCCATTTAATACTCCTTTATTCCAAGGAGTTGATTCTCTTTTAAATTTCCCAAATTCATCATAATAAACATATGCTTCTTCCTTTTCTTTAATTACATCTTTATCATAAAAAGACTTTTTACAATTTGGACAATAATATCTTGTTTTTGTTTTATATTTGCTTGATTTATTTATTTTTTCTTTACAAATAGGACATTTATTTATTTCAATGATGTCTTTTGATAATTTTGCATCTACTTTGTTTTTTATAATATCTGATAATTTTTTTGAAATTTTTATATTCGCTATATATCTTGGAGAATTATTTTTTATTTTTATTAATTTATTTAATCTTTCTTGCTTCTTTGGATGTTCAAATCCTATCTCTTTTTTAAATAAATCAACATCTCCCCCCCAAATACTAAGCACCCTATATTTTTTCTTTTTATTAAAAGTAATACCAAAACCAAAAAGTTCTAATAATTTTGCTAAACCACTTATAAGTAAGTATGAAGAAGAGGTACAACTTATTGTATCTTTACTTACATATCCATCTCCATCAAAATAACCTTTTAAAAATTCAGATATAAATTGCTTTTCTAAACTAAAAATAAAATCTGGTATCCGTTTTATTTCACAGGATTTGCCTTTACCTTTCATATCTAAAGGTTTACCAGTTAATTCATGCAATAATTTAACGAGTGTTTTACAATATATCCTTAACGAATACTTATTTATTTTTTGATTATTATATAAACCAAGCGAATCAACAAATTTTATTACTCTATTCATGATTTCTTTTGTTGATGAAGTTATGATAACATTATTATCTTCATATGTTGAACCTTCAGCAACATAAACACCTAAAAAATACATAAAATCCTTTGTTAATGGAATTTTTGAAGGTAAAGAATTTTGGATATTCCAATTATTAGAATTATTTTTAATCATAAGGTATCCATTTTCTTCAACAACATTTTTTCCTTTTATATAATCTGTTACCTCTAAATATTCCATTTTTTTATTTACAAATGGAAGTGTACCAACAGTAGGAACCATTTCTCCTCCTTTTAAATTATCAATTGTTTCTGTTTTCCATTCTAAAGTATCTTCATCTAAAACTATTAAAGAATGATTTTTAGATACAGTAATCTCTTTTCCTGAAGCAGTTTTTATTTTATATACTCTTTCATTTGCGGGGTGTCTATATATTGAACTAGCGCTAGTCCATATTAATTTATTGTTTTTCATAGAAGGAACTTCTAAATTCACATTTTGTCCATCCCCAATTAATTTATATAATTCCCCCATTGTACAAAATTTGGTATTATTATTTATCTTTACTAAAACATGATCTTCTTCTGATATACTTGGCAAATCTTCTGCTGTGGCTGAAGATCTTACTGCAACATAGGTTTGATCACCATATTTTTGACATAATTTATTATACGCATCCATTATTTCATTTTTTAAATAATCTGGAATTTTACCTGCTAAAATTGCATTTTTAATAAATAAAGAAGCTTCATTTAAATTTTTAATATTATGAACATCTAAATCACTGGAATATTCTTTTATTAAAGAAGTAATATTATTTAATCTAATAAAATCATAATAAGCTCCACTTGAAACACAAAAACCATCTGGAATTGGAAAATCTGAATTAATCATTTCACCTAGATTAGCCCCTTTTCCCCCAACTTCTGCTAAATTATTTTTACTCAATTCTTTAAACCAATAGATATTTTTCATTATAAACACCAAACATTATAACAGAGAGTACATTTAAAATATTAATGCTTAATAAATACTTATGAAATTGATAGTTAGGATAACCTTTAAATAAGTAATCCTATCTTAATATTTTATAATTTTTAGGGCTCGTAACTCAGCTTGGTAGAGTGGCTGGCTTTTAACCAGTAAGCCAAGGGTTCAATAACCTTTTTCTTTCTTGCAAGAAAGTAAAAGCTTAACCAAAAAGAAAGAAACTGGAAGAATAAATCCCTTCGGGCCCGTTTTTTACTTATAGGAATTGTTATAAAACTCTTTGGAGAGACTAATATATGGAAATAGAATTCAAAAATAAAGAAATACATCTTAAAAGAGATACCTCCGAATTAGATAAATTTGTATTTGAAACAGTAAAAATAGTAAAAAAACATACAAAATATGTAATAATTAGTGGATATATTGCAATTCTTTTTGGTCGAGCAAGAGGAACAGAGGATATAGATATGTTTATTGAAAGAATTGATTTCAAAACTTTTGAAAAGATGTTTGATGATTTACTTGAAAATAATATGTGGTGTATAAACGGAAGTAATAAAAGAAAAATGTTTGATTTATTAGAAGATAATCTAGCAATAAGATTTGCAAAAAAAGATACAGTTATCCCGAATTTTGAAATAAAATTTATAAAAGATATATATTCAAAATACTCTTTGGATAATAAAATAAAAGTAATACTTAATAAAGAAGAATTATATACTTCTTTACTAGAAATGCAAATACCTTATAAATTAAAATTAGGTTCTGAAAAAGATTTAGAAGATGCAACACATTTATATGTTTTATTTGAAAAATATTTAGATATGCAAAAAA
Organism: Candidatus Micrarchaeia archaeon; assembly: GCA_041653315.1. Classification (NCBI taxonomy): domain Archaea; kingdom Nanobdellati; phylum Microcaldota; class Candidatus Micrarchaeia; species Candidatus Micrarchaeia archaeon. The sequence goes on from JBAZFO010000003.1 coordinate 16,268, forward strand.
TGAAGGAAATAGCAAAAATGCTAAAAGTGGATTTGGGTGTATTAAATGAGAGATTACAATGAAAAAAAACAAAGAATAGAATTTGTCAAAACTTGGGCAGAATATATTAAAAACACCCCAAACTCTATTTGGTCAAAACAATATGTGATGTTTATTAATAGCATAATGAAATCTACTCTTCAAGATAAAGAAATTTATTTTAAAACACATAAAATAAATACTCAAAATTAATTGGTGTAATTATGAATAAAAAAATAATAAAAATATTCCCAGGAGTATTTGAAATTGAAAGAAGAATTGCTACAAAGAATTTAATTAAAGGTAATCCTGTTTATGGAGAAATTATAAAAAAAATAGATAATGATGAATATAGGTTTTGGGACCCTCATAGAAGTAAATTATGTGCTGCAATTAAAAGAGGAATAAAAGATATTTATATTAAAGAAGGAGATAAAGTATTATATTTAGGGGCAGCAACTGGAACAACATCTTCTCATGTTGCAGATATTATAGGCCCTAAAGGAGTAGCTTACTGTGTTGAATTTGCACCTATTTCATTTAGGAAACTTATTCATGTATGCGAAAATAGAACAAATATGATCCCAATAATGGGAGATGCAAGGAAACCAGATATGTATACTGAAGTTGGAGAAGTAGATATTGTTTATGAGGATGTAGCACAACCAGATTTAGCAGAAATACTATTAACAAATTGCAGATATTTCTTAAAAAAAGGAGGATATGCAATGCTTGCTGTTAAATCACAAAGTATTGATGTTACTAAAGATCCAAAACAAACATATGAAGAAACTATAAAAAAATTAGAAAAAGAACTAAAAATTGTTGAAACAATTATCTTAGATCCATATGAAAAAGACCACCTGTTTATTGTAGCTCAAAAAATTTAATGACCAAAATATAATTTTACTGCATACATAAAACCTATTCCTATTAAAAACATTAAAAATACTAATATAGAACGTTTCGTATCTTTTTGTTTATGTAATTCTGGAATTAAATCTGAAGATGCGATATAAATAAAACCTCCTGCTGCAAATGGAAGTAAAAAGGAAGTAAAATTTGGAATATAAATATAAGTTAAGGCACCGATTAATGCACCTAACACTGCGGTTAATCCAGAAGCAAAATTAAATAATAATGCTTTTTTCTTTTTCCATCCCCCATATAATAAAATAGCAAAATCTCCTATTTCTTGAGGTATTTCATGCGCTATAATCGCTATTGTTGTTGTTATACCAAAAGGAACGCTTACAATAAATCCAGCAACTATTATTAAACCATCAATAAAATTATGAACTCCGTCTCCTATTAAACTCATATATGTAAATGAATGAACTTCACATTCATGTTCATGACAATGGTGCCAAAATAAAAATTTCTCAATTAAAAAAAATAATGAAAAACCAATTAATACACAAAAAAATGGATCACAAGAAGATACTTCTAACGCTTCTGGTAATAAATGTAAAAAAGCTCCGCCCATTAAAGCGCCTGCTGAAAAAGCAACTAATAAAATAAGAATTTTTTTTAATTTATCTTCATTTAAACTTAAAGTAATTACTCCTATAAAAGAAAGTAAACTTACAATAAATGCAGCACTTATTGAATATATTAAAACTTCATTCATTTTTATCACATTAAAATTTAATATAAAATTATCTCAGAATAAATTTATAAAACATAGCTTTATAAACGAAAAACACGTATAATATTATAGGCAATGAAGTCACCGTCCCAGTATGAGATTAACGATGATTACCGGAGTAGCTACTGAGCCCATTATTATATTTTTTAATATTTTATACTCCATTACTTTTTTTACCAAAGTTATACTTTTATATAACTTTCGTAATATAATATCTTCTATGGAATTACCAATTGAGAAAAAATTAAAAAAACAAGTACATTTAGAAACTGCTATTTTACAAGATATAATAATGGAAAAACTCGTTTATTCCTTAGACTTAGTTCTTCATGGAGGAACTTCTATATGGCGAGTATATAAAGGAAATCGGTTTTCTGAAGATTTAGATTTTTATATGGAAAAATGGGAACCTGATAAAATAAAAGAAACTTTAAAAGAATTAGAAATTTTTGAAATGAAACTCAAAAAATTTAAAAAAACAAAAAATACTGTTTTTTCAGTAATTGAAAAAAACAATGTAATTGTAAAAGTAGAAGCTTCTAAAAAACACTGGAAATTTAAAGAAATGTTAGGAGAATATGAAAAAACAAATGGAAGTTATCTTCCTATTAGTACATTATCAGCAGAAGATTTATTCAAAGAAAAAACAAAAACATATTTAAATAGAAGATTGATAAGAGATATTTATGATATATATTTCTTATTCCATCAGTGCGATTTTAAAAAAATAGAAAAAACAGGTAAAGAATTTATAAAAAATATCCCTTTCCCAAAAGATGAAGATGTTTTAAAATCATTAATTTTAACAGGAAAAGTTCCAACATTTAATGAAATAAAACTAAAATTATTAAATTGGTTTAAATAGGTGAAATTATGAAATATTCGTTAGAAATATTCAAATCAAAAAAATATCCTGTTTTTACGTTTAAAGATATTAAACAATTAAAAATACCTAAAAACTATGCAAAACAACTTATGTATAATAAAATAAAAAGAGGAGAAGTAAAAAGAATTAAAAAAGGGTATTATACTTTTCACGAAGATCCAATGATTGTAGTATTTGCATATGAACCAGCATATCTAGGATTAGAATCAGCATTAAGTATACATAAGGTTTGGGATCAAAAAACTGTTCCTGTGATTATAACACAAAAAAACGTTAGACAGGGAATAAGAAAATTTAATAATACAAATTATGTTGTTAAAAGAATAGCACCCTCTTTATTTACAGATTACACAACCATTAATTATTATGGGTTTTGGCTTCCTGTTTCAACTTTAGAAAAAACTTATGAAGATATCAAATATTTTAATGAAAAAATAGATCCAAAAACTATGAGGAAATTAAAAAAACTAATTAAAAAAAATAAACTTAAAAAATAAGAAAAAAGAAGTTCAATCTTGTTGTTTCTTAATACCATCTAACAACGCAACCAACTGGTTCTTTATTACCAAATCTAATAATTCTCTTTGACTTGCATGTGCCACCACCATAACATGTTCATCAGATCCCGGCATTGGATATAACGAAATTAAAAATTCTAACACTTCTTTTTTATTTCTAGAACTTAGTTTTTTGACTAAATATTTTAATAAATTATTTACATTAATATCTTTTTTTTCAATATATGTTGAGTTTAAATCACTTATTTCATTTAAATCTATATGTATATCAAATGGGCGACCTTTGATTTTAATAACAAAATCTGGTGAGTTGTTTTCTAAAAATTTTGAAATTATAAATTCCACTGCTTTTTTTCTTTTATTATAATCCATGTCTTGAATTGAATCTAGAAATGTACCTAACAACGTTATTTTTGGAGTTTTTTCAGATAAACCTGAAATTGGAAAGTTTCTTCCTATGCTGTCGCTTCCTCCTTTAGCTTCTGTATTAGAATCTCCTTTAATTATATGTTCTTTAAATTTTAACATTATACCTCTCCTCCCCTTTATTTTATATATTATTTTATGTGTTTTTTCTTTATAAATGTTTCTATTAATGTATGACTATGTTAATACTACTATATTATTTTAACTGCCTTTTTAAATCTTTAACTGTTTTAGCGCTATTTATTATATCCTTATCCTGCGCCCAGCCTTTTCGCGCTGTTCCTATTCCTAATTCAATATAACTACTAAACTTACAAATAATACATACATTGCTTCTAAAAACATAGGTGTATAAATCTTTTGTGTGTAATAATATCCTTCTTTATTAATTATCCCCTAAAAAATTCTATTAAAATCTGAAAGGTGATTAAATGAGTGTTTTTGAAAATAATATAAAAAGATTAGAAAATTTAAAAGATATAATACCAATAACAAAAAAAGAAATGGAAATTTTAACTAATCCTAAAAAAGTGCTTAAAGGAAAGATAAAAATAAAGGACAAAGAATACGAAGCGTATAGAATAATATTTAATGATTCATTAGGTCCTGGAAAAGGTGGAATAAGGTTTCATCCAAAAGTAAATGAAGATGAGGTAAACTCATTGGCTTTTTGGATGGCTTTAAAAAACTCATTAGTTGGATTACCTTATGGCGGAGCTAAAGGAGGAGTAAATATTGATCCTAAACAATTAACACAAAAAGAATTAGAAGAAGTAAGCAGACAATATATGCAATTATTTTATGAAAACTTTGGACAAAATAAAGATATTCCTGCACCAGATGTTAATACTAATTCTCAAATAATGGCTTGGATGCTTGATGAATATGAAAAAATTAAAAATAAACATGAATTCTCAATGATAACTGGAAAACCTATTGAATTAGGTGGGTGTGAATTAAGAGCAGGAGCAACAGGACAAGGAGGAGCAATTGTTTTAGATAATATAATAAAAAAATTGGGAAAAAATCCAGATGAAACTACCGTTGCTATTCAAGGCTTTGGAAATGTTGGATTATATCTAGCTAAATTTTTATTTGAACGAGAGTATAAGATAATTGCAATTAGTGATATTTCTGGAATGGTCTATGATAAAGAAGGTTTAAACATAAATAATTTAATCAATGATATGAAAGGAAAAGAATATCTAAAAGACTGCGGAATGGAAATAAAAGATAAAGAAGAATTATTATATTTAGAATGCGATGTTTTAGCGCCTTCTGCTTTAGAAAATCAAATAACAAAAGAAAACGCAGATAAAGTAAAGGCAAAGATAATTTTGGAAATGGCAAATGGCCCAATAACTTCAGAAGCAGATGAAATTTTAAATAAAAATGATATTTTAATTATACCTGATATTTTAGCAAATTCAGGAGGGGTTATTGTAAGTTATTTTGAATGGGTTCAAAATAAATTAGGTAATTTCTTTGAAATGGAAGATTTAGAAAGAAAATTAGAATGTATATTAAACAAAACAACAGATAAAGTATTTAATCAAGAATTAAAAGACAAATATAATTTAAGAACAGTTGCTTATGCGCTTGCTATAAAAAGAATTTTAGATGCAGAAAAACTAAGAGGCAACTGCTAATTTTTTATTTTTTTTATTAAATCTTTAACTGTTTTAGCGCTATTTATTATATCCTTATCCTGCGCCCAGCCTTTTCGCGCTGTTCCTATTCCTAATTCAATAAATCTTAGATGATCAATTGAATGTGAATCTGTTCCTATTGATAATTGTACTCCTTTTTGTATTGCGCGCCTTATATTATCTGCGCTTAAATCTAATCTATCCATATAACAATCTATTTCTAATGTGGTATTTGTTTGTTTTGCTTTTTCAAATATCTCATCTAAATTTAAATTATATCCATCTCTTTTACCTATAACTCTTCCTGTTGGATGTGCTATTATATCAACATTTTCATTTTCCATAGCATTCATTATTCTTTTAGTCATGTCTTTTTCAGACATTTTAAAATTGGAGTGAACTGCACCTAAAACAATATCTAATTCTTTTAAAATATTATCAGGAACATCAATTGAACCATCTTTTCTTATGTTTGCTTCAACTCCTTTTAATACTGTTATTCCATTTACTTCTTTATTTACTTTATCTATTTCTTTTGCTTGTTTTTCAAAATCAATTTCTTTTAATCCTTGAGCAATTACTAAATCAGCTAATGAATGGTCTGTTATAAGAATATATTTATGGCCTAATTTTTTAGCTGCTAGAGCCATTTCTTTAATTGAATTTGAACCATCACTCCAAGTAGAATGCATTTGTAAATCTCCATATACTTTTGAAATTAAATTAGGTATTTTATTTTTTTCAGCTAATTCAATTTCTCCATTATTTTCTCTTAATTCTGGGGGAACATATTGTAAATTTAATTTTGAATAAACTTCTTTTTCTGTTTTTCCTGCTTCTTGTTTTTTATCTTTAAAAAGTCCGTATTCATTTAATTTCAATTTATTTTTCATTGCTATTCTTCTTAAAGCAATATTATGTTCTTTTGAACCCGTAAAATACATCATTGCTGAACCAAATTCATTTTCATTAAATATTCTAAAATCACAATCAATTCCTATATTCAAAAAAGCAGTGCTTTTTAATTTTCCTTTTGATTTTATTTTTTCAATATATTTTAAAGATGTAAATTTATCCATTGCTTTTTGTGGATTATCTGAAACAACCAAAATATCTATATCTCCAATAGTTTCTTTCATTCTTCTTAATGAACCTACAAGTTCTATTTGTTTTATTGATTTTTCTTTTTTTAACTCACTTTTTATTTCATTTGCTATAGGTAAAACATAACCTAATAACTGCCTTCCTTTTATTCTTGAAAGCATTTGTATCCCATTTAATATTTCTTCTTCTGATTTTTCTCCAAAACCATCTAATTCTTTTATTTTATTATTTTTAACTGCTTTTTCTAATTCATTTAAATTTGTTATATTTAATTTTTCATATAAAATCTTTATTTTTTTAGGACCTAATGAAGGAATTCTTTTTAAAGAATCAAAATCAACAGGAATTTCTTTTTTTAATCTTTCATATGTTCCTATTTTTCCTGTTTCTAAATATTCTATTATTTTCTCTTTTGTTGATTTTCCAACTCCTGAAATTGAATCTAATCTTTTTTCTTTATATAATATTTCAATATCTTCTTGGAGCATTTCTATTGAAGTTGCAGCATTTCTATATGCTCTTGGGCTCCAATCAACTCCTTTTAATTCTAATAAATCAGCAATTTTATAAAATATATTAGCTATTTCTTGATTTTTCATATAAAACTAACATACGTAATGTTTAAATTAATTTTATAAATATTTCAAATCTATAGAAAGCTATATAAACATATAGAATAATATAACATTATGACAAATACAACAATTATGATTGATTTAGAAATAAAATCTGCATTGGATTCTCTTAAAATACATCATAGAGAATCATATAAAGAAATTATTGAAAAACTTATTAATTTTTATTTAGATGAAAAAAAATTGAAAAATTTTGTAGATGAAGCACAAAAAGAAAAAATAAAGGAGCTTTGGGATAATGAATGGGATGAAATCTGGAACACAGCTTAAATTTGGAGATATAATATTAGCTGAAATACCTTTTGTTGAAATTAATGAAGTTAAAAAAAGACCTGCTTTGGTCCTATTCGAAGAACATAATAATGTAATTTTAATGGGCATAACAAGCAATCCACTAATGAAAGGAATTCAAATAACTAAAAAAGAGGGTGCTTTAACAAACAGCATTATTAAATTAAATTATATATTTACAATTGATAAAAATAAAATTATTAAAAAACTCTTTTCTTTATCTAAAAATAAAAAAGATTTAATTTCTAGAGAATTTATTAAAAAAATAAAATAAAAGAGGATGTTATTCCTCTTGTGTTTCATTTTGTGTTTCTTCTTCTATTGTTTCATTTTCTGCTTCTGTTTCATTTGTGTTTTCTCCTATTGCGTCTTCTAGTATTTCTTCTGCAGTTATTTCAATGAGTTTTAATTTTGCCTGCCTATCTGTAATTACACAAGTGTATAATGCATCATCAGAAGTTTCACCATTTATTTCTAAGATTTTGATTGTATATTGTCCTATTGTAAATGTTTCTCCTTCTTCTACTGCTCTTGTTGTTTCACTGCCGCCTTCCTCAAAAAATAATTCTGCTTCTTTGTCTGAAATTTCACATTTGTCATTTGCTTCTTGTGTTTTGAAGGTTATTGTGTTTAAACCTAATTTTAAATCACCAAAATCTTCATCTTCTCCTTCTTCAAATGTAAATTCTTCAGATATAGGTTCCATTATTTTTAATTCTGCTTTTTTATTTGATATATCACATCCATCTTCATCGTCATTTAATTCAACATCTGCTATAATATCTTCTAATTCTATTTCTATATTATCAACTTTTATTGAATCTCCTAACAAAACATCAGATTTAGATTTGCCATATTTTAAAGTTGCATCTTCTTTAATTAAGAAACAAGCTGCTTCAACTTCAACATCTAATGAAACTTTTTCACTATTGATTACACATTTTTCTTGATCTTCATCATATTCAACATCAATATCAAATTCTTTTACTAAGATAATGATATTATCTTTTCTTCCTGTTGTTTCACTATCTTCATCACCTAAAGTTAATTTATAATCGTCCTCTCCATCCTCGATTTCTAAAACTACTTTCATATTTGAGGCAGTACAATCACTTGAAGGTAAAGTTAATTTTAAAGTCACTTCTTCATTATCTATTTCACACGTTCCATTAACTGAATCTTCCATATCTTCAGTTATTTCCATAACTTTTACTCTTTCTCCAGTTATGAAAACTTTTTCATCACCATAACCTAAAGTAAATGTTTCTGTTGTTAAATCTGGGAATAATAATTGTAAATCAACTTCTCTGTTTGTTATTGTACATTCTTCATCATAAGTAGTTATTCTTAAAGTTACATTTTCATTTGTAATTTCACATTCTTCTTCAATACATTCAATTTCTTGGCTTATGTCTGTTACTTGAACTCTTACTCTATTACTTACAAAACTTGAAGCTCCTTCATTTAATTCAAATGTATCTGTTCCAGAACCTTCTGGACTAACTTTTAATATCACAGATTCTGAAATAATTTCACAATCTTCAGTGCAATTTTCAGTTTCAGTATCTATTCTATATATTTCTATTTCAGTATCTTCATCTAAAGTTATATCTTCTCCTTCTTCAAATGTTTGAGTTTCAACATCAGTATCTGGAGCACCAATTTCTTGAGTAACATCTGTTATTCTAATTGTATAATCTCCGGTTAATGAAGCTTGTTCCCCTTCATCTTTCGTTATTGTTACATCTGCCATATCTCCGATAGATACATCTTCTGTTATTGATTTTACTTTTATTTTAATATCATTTTCTAATTCCTTAGTTTCTTGTTCATCATAAATATCTGAATTAGAAAATGCTTCAACAAATTCTGTTGTTGCTCCTATTGTTTCAACTTCAACATCTGTTCCTGTTGATAAAGTAGTTGAATCAGTAACTGGAACTACTACTTTCTTTGATGAAACATCTGAAGATTGAACATTAAGTTTTATTTCCTTATTTTTTACTTCACATCCTTTTTTCTCAACACTAAAAATTTGATTTATATCTTCAATAAATAAAGCTAAATTATCAGATAGAACTTCTTGTCCTTGTTCTATTAAAGTAAATGTTTTGGATTCATTATCTTTAACTGCTTCTATTTTTATTTTTTCATCTGATATAATACATGTTCCATTATCATATTCTGCATCTTCAGATATGCTTTTTACTAATAAATTCCACCCTTCTAAAGTTGTATTTTCTCCTTCTTTTAAACTTGTTGAAGTATCAATTGGAACACAAGTACAATCTTCTTGTTGAATAAATCCTTCTGGACATTCACTTGGACAACCTTCCGGTCCTAAACATCCAAAAAACAGCATTGATATTAATAATAATCCTAGAATATATTGTTTCATATAAAATCACCAATTTAAATATTATACTAAAATATTTAAATATAGTGTTTACTCTTTTTTAATGAAACATAATACAAAAATCATTATTCCAGTATATATAATTAATATATAATTCTTGTATGTCTCAGGTAAATAAATTAATAAAAGAAGGAATAATAATAAGAAAATTAAACCATAAAAATATTTTTTAGGAACTAATTTAAAAAGAATTTCAACTTTATCTAAATAAGAATTTTTATGTGCTTCTTCAAAATTTAAAGAGATATTAGTTAAACCTTGAAAATTCTCTGCAAATATAGTTTTTTCTAATTTATCAAAATATTCAAATATTTCCTCTTTATTATCCATAGTTATTGCTTTTAACTGCAATATCTCTTCTAATGAAAAAATAACAGATTTTATTTCGGCCATTAAAGATGGATTTAAATCAGGCATATTTGCATCATTTAAAGTATTTTTTATTTTAATAAATTCTAATTTTAATTCTTTAACTGATTTTTTAACTTCATCAAGATAAACTCCCCTATTTAAAGGATCATCTAACTTCTTTTTTGTTTTGATTATTAAATATTTTAAATAATCACTATATGAAAATCCATAATTCTTTTTAAAATAAGAAAGAAATAGTTTTAATGAAGGTCTTCCTATTTGGATATTTAAAAAGGCTAAAAATTTTTCTAAAATAAAACAAAATAAAAGTATTGAAAAAGTAAATAAAAATAATAAAAATACTGCACTCACTAAAGAAGTTAACACTATTAATATAACATTTTCTTCTAAAGTAAAATTAACTAAATAATAAAGAATAAATACAAAACTTATTAAATATACAATACCATGCCACCATCTTCTAAAAGAAACTGCTGCTGAAATATCATCAAAAACTATATCTCCATTATTTTTTGTTTTCATATTTAAACGCCCCAAACCTTATTTGATATTTTTATTTTATATCTTCTTCTTTATAAATGTTTTGCTTTGTGTAAAAAAAAGTAAATAGCCTGCCTCAGACTCTGTTTGAATTATGTGTGAATAGACTAACCTACATTGTTTATTTAACTTAATTTTGTAATAATATCTTTTCCTTCATAAAATTAGTTCAAAAAGTGTCATTTAATGACACTTTTTAAAAAGAAATAGAAAGGTTTTTATATTAGTAAGTAATAAACATATCTATGAAAAATATAATTAAAATTTATGAAGCACTGATTAATCGAAAATCAAAAATATGTCATAGAAAAGAAATTATTGATATAATCAAAGAATATAATAAAAAATTTGGGAAAGTAAACATTAAAAACACGCTAAAATATCTTTCAAGACATAAATATACTATACGAGTATTCAAAAAGTTCTATTATATAAATTCATTAGATGAAAAGGAGCGTAAATTTTGTTTATTTGAAGATAGAGAATTATTATTTTCTGTATTAAACAAACTCGATATTAAATGGTATGTTGGACTTAACTCTGCTTTATACATTTCTGGAGAAATTTGGCAAATACCAAACATATTGACAATAGTAAACAACAAAATAAGTGGAAAAAAATCAATACTTGGAATTACTGTTAGATTCTTCAAAATAAAAGAATCTTTAATTTTCGGCCTTAAGACAAAAAAAACTAAAAATAAAATTAAATTTTATTACTCTAATCCCTCAAAAACTTATTTAGATTTAGTATATTTCAAACAATCTAAAAAAATTATTTTAAAGGAAAAAACTAAAAATTATCTTAAGAGGTATCCAAAATGGCTCAAAAAATTAATATAAATAAATACATTGCAGAGGTCAAAAGGAATCTTGGAATAAAAGTTTCAGATGAAATAATTGAAAAAGACCTGCTTCTGACTATTATTTTAGGGGAGTTTGAAAAGCTCGGGCTTGGAAAAGAACTTATTTTTAAAGGAGGAACTCTTTTATCGAGAAATTATTTGAATTACCATCGATTTTCTGAAGATTTGGATTTTGTTCATCATAAATCCAATAAATTAAGAAAAATGAAAAGAAGAACAAGAGAAAAGGAAATTAAAAAATTCATAGATTCATTTGTTCCAAAAATATATACATTAGCTGAAAACCTTGAACTTATATTTAGTAAAAATAGAAGTGATACAAAATTCTGTACTATTCTTCATGGAAGGACAGTATATATTTTCAGAATGTATTATTCTAACTCTAGATTTATAAAAATTGAGATTAATTTTATAGAAAAAATTATTCACAAACCAGTAAAAATTTCAATAAAAACAATAACTGATCTTTTTGATTCAAAAGAACTTGTGTTCAGTCTTGGGCTTGATATTCAAAACTTTAATATAAAAAGCTATTCTATAAATGAAATACTCATTGAAAAATACAGGGCAATTTTAACAAGAAAAGACTTAAAAGAAAGGGATTTGTTTGATTTATTTTTTATTCCAAATTCTCTTTCAATAAAAAAATCTGAAATAATACAAAAAATAAGTGCTTCATCATTAATAAAACGGGATCTTAATAAACTAATAGAAAAAAAACTTACTTTACTTGAAAAAAACAATTTTTTTGAGAGTGATGAAAATATGGAATACCTAGCAATCGCTAATTATGATAAAAAGAAATTTGAAAAATTTAAGGAAAAAATAAAACCAAAACTAATAGAAATTTGCAAGACATTTTTAAGTAAATAGCCTGCCTCAGACTCTGTCAGCCTTCTCATCGCATTTCTGCTAAACGGTTGTTCATGTCATCATCGGCTTTGTCTATAATATACGAACATTTCTGCGCATAATATCATAGACAATTATATTTATGCTTTTTCCCTTTATAAATATTACCTATTGATTTAATTTTATTTCTCTTAAAACTTCTTTTGTTTTTTCTATTAAATTCTGTGCTTTTTCTTCTCCTTTTACTGTAAAAACTCCTACACGCTTATGGCCTCCTCCACCATATTGTTCTGCATAAGCGCCCGCATTAAAATCAGTATCAACATCTTTTCTAAACATATTATAAGAAACATTTATTTTTATTAAATTTGGATTTTTTTGACTTTGATAAATTATAATCCCAAAAGGAATTTTAGAATGTAACGCATGAACTAAAAATTTTCCAATTTTTGGAGCTTGTCTCCCTCCTCTCATATCTAAAACAAAAAATTTATTATCTTCAACTTCAGACCAAGCTTCTATTATATCTTTATAAAATTCAATATCCTTTAATATTATTTCAGCATTATCTTTAACTTCAGGAATTTCTAAAATTTCTTCTGGTTTTTTAAAAGAAAGCCAATTAACCATTTTTAATAAATACTTATCAGTTTCCCAAGGTTTATCATAAACAATACTTGAAAATGCAATTAATATATACCCTTTTGGTTCTAACACATCTTCAATTTCATATTCTGCACTATCAATTTTATTTGTAATCTCTATTAATTCTCTATATTTATCTAAATAAGGATTTTCATAATAATTATAAATCACTTGGGCACAGCTTTTTTCTAGAGCAAAAGATCCTTCAAATTTTAAACTTATTCTATTTGTTGTATGGTGATCAAACCACATCCCACATTTTTTATGATAAGGCAAATCAGAAATCACATCATATTTAGTAACGAACACTTTATTTCTAATTACTGAATTTGGAGTAGTAAAAACTATTTTATCAATATCTTCAACATCTTTCAATAAAACAGCACATACAACCCCATCAAAATCTCTATGTGTTAATAATCTCATACTTATTATTAAATAGTAGAAATAAATAAAAAATAGCGTATTACTTTTTTGGATTAATATCTTTAAAATAAGATCTTCTTCCTAATTTTTCCTTTTTTGTATCTTGTTTTTTTTCTCCTTCAGAATCTGTTCCATCCCAAAAAATCATATTATCACCAATTAATTTATTTAACATAAAAATATAAAAATGCTCCGGCCGGGATTTTCTCCCAGTTGGCTTTTTTGCGCCAGCCAAGGTTTTGAATTCTCGAGCCTACAGGGTTCTTTTCTTTCCCTGGGGTTTCTTTTCTTACAAGAAAAGAAAGGCCACCCGGGTCGCCAGGGATCTCCAAATTTTCTTTTTCTTTCCCAAGGGTTTCTTTTTCTTTTCAAAAAAGAAAAAGAAAGGCTTTGAGAGCCTGGTATCCTTGACCGGACTAGACGACCGGAGCTTTACGAATGTAATGAGTAAAGCGAGGTCTTTTTGCAACAGCAAAACAGACCGGAGCAAACGAACGTTAGTGAGTTTGTGAGGTCTTTTTGACAAAGTCAAAACAGACCGGAGCAAAAAATACAATTTTATTTAATTATATAAAGGATAATTTAAAAAAATACCTAAAAACAAAAAAAGCAAAAGTTAGAATATTTTTATAAATGTTGTGGTTGTTTATTAAAGTATAAAATCAAATCATGAACTAATAAAAAGAGGTGAAAAACACATGACAGATTTTGTAAACGCAATAACTAAACCCTTTTCAGATATGAAAAGTTTAGGTATAGGAATAGTATTAGGGGCAATACCTATTGTAAATATGTTAACAATAAACGGATTTGGATTAAACTGTGCAAAACACGCAGAGAAAAAAACATTACCAAAATGGGAAAATATTGTAGATCATATAACAAAAAGTATTATGGGAGCAATAGCTAGTTTTGTATACTTACTTCCAGCAATAATAGTTGGTGCTATATTTATGGCAACAATTTTAATGAGTGTATTAACTTCAGCAACAAGTGGAGTAACTGATCCTATGGCTTTAATAAATTCAGTTCTTACTGGCGGGATTATTGGTGTAATATTATTTGTTATCCTAGCCTTATTAGCTGTATTTTTAATTCCCTTAGCATTAACAAGATATGTATTAAAAGATAAATTCGGTGAAGCATTTGCATTCGGAAAAATAATAAAAAGAGCTTTAACTGGAGAATATATTATTACTTGGATAGTATATATAATCTATGCAATAGTATTATCAGTAATATTATCTATAATTTCAGGAATATTAATGATGGTACCAGCAATAGGATTTATATTAGGAATGTTAATATCTGGATTAGGTACATATCTAATAGCAGTAAGTGGATATACAATGTTTGGACAAATAAAATGGAAAGATTAAGTTCTTTCTCCTTTTTTTATTTTTTAAATTTAAAATAAACTCTTCTATTATTTTTTCCTTTATTTTTTAATTCAATAATCTCTATTTTTGGAATTTCCTTTAAATTTTTAACATGGCAGCCACCATCTGCTTGTGTATCAATCTCTCCTATTTTAACGATTCGTAATTCATTGACTTCTGGAGGCAAAACACTTGTTAATTTTACCATGCCTGGTATTTTAAGCGCTTCTTCACGAAGCATATAAAAAATACTTACTGGAATATCTGAACCAAAATAAGAATTTACTTTTTCAACTTGATTCTCTAAAATAGACCTATCAAAATTTTCCAAATCAAAATCAAAACGAGTTTTATCTAATTCAATTTGATTTCCTGTAATTAAAGCACCAGTATCTGTATTTAACGTTCCTGCCAATACATGTGCAGCAGTATGATAACTCATTAAGAGATACCTTCTATCCCAATCTAAAATACAATTTATAGAATCTTCTTTTTTCAAACCTTCCCTATCAACATAATGAATAACTTTCCCTTCTTCTTTCATAACTTTAATAACAATAAACTCCTCATTTCCCCTTATAATTTTTCCAATATCACAAGGAACTCCTCCTCCTTGCGGATAAAAAATAGTCTGATTTAAAATAATTTTACAATTATCAACTTCTTCAACAATAGCTTCACATTGTTTAAGATAAGAATCATCCATATATAATAATTTAGTCATAAAAATCACCTAATAACAATTTATTCAAATATACTTAAAAATGTTCTAGCATAAATACTTTTGGTGATTTATTGAAAGACTTTAATTTCCCTATGGGCGTATTAGTAAAACAACAAATAGCTAGTGCAATAGGGGGAGAAATGATAAAAGTAAAAAATAACATACAAATAAATCATCGAATAAGAGAAAACGAAAGTGTTGGGGATTTTTTACATAAAACACAAGACGAAGCATCTAAAATAAGAATAAAAAAAGAAAAAGAATTAATTTTTGATCAAAAACAAATACAACCTGCTTCATTAGACTTAACTTTGGGAGATACAATCTATCATATACCTTTCACTTTTTTAGATTATAGAAGAAAAGTACAAGATATTATCGAAAAATATTCAGATATTAAATTTGATATATCAAATAATAATAAAGCACTTTTACACAAAAATCAAACTTATATTGTTCCTTTAAATGAAGAACTAGATCTAAATCATGATATATATGCGAGATGCAATCCAAAAAGTTCAACTGGAAGAATAGATTTATTTGTAAGAACTATTACTGATAAAGGTTTAGAATTTGACACGATTCCTGCTGGATATAAAGGAAAATTGTATTTAATAATAATTCCTCAATCATTTGATGTTATGGTTACTGAAGGAATTTCATTAAATCAAATCCGTTTTTGCAAAGAAAAATTAGATGAAAATATTGTACAAGATAGAATGATAGAACAAATAAGTAGAAAAATGGGGATAGCATATGAGGGTGAGGAATTAGCAGTTGGTGAAAAACATTTTAGTAAAAAGGATGGTTCAATTAGATTAGGTATTAATCTAAAAGGTATAAATGGATTAAAAACAATTGGATTTAAAACAAAAAAAGATATTATTGATTCAATGGATTTAACAAAAATAAATAATTATGACCCAGAAGATTTTTTTGACCCGATATTTGAAGAGCAAATTAAAGAAAAACCTTTAGTATTGAATCAGGGAGAATTTTATTTACTTGCTTCAGATCTAAAAATAGGTATACCTCCGCAATATTGCGCTGAATTAGAAAGTTATAATGAAGGATATGGAGAACACAGAAGTCATTATGCGGGCTTTTTTGATCCTGGTTTTGGTTGGGCAATAGATGAAAATGGAAATAGAAGTATAAAAGGAAGTTATGTAGTATATGAAGTAAGAATTAATGGCCCAAGTGTTGCAGTTTTTCATGATAAAAATGGAAATAGTCAAAGTAAATTTGTTAAACTTCATTTTTACAAAAATTCTCAAATTCCAGAAATATTATATGGATCTAATATGAATTCTAATTATCAAAATCAAGGTTTAAAATTATCTAAATATTTCAAAAAGAATTGGGAAGAAAAATATAAATAAATGGGCCTGGTGAGATTGTCAGACTTTCTGGCAATATTTTGCGCCAGTAAAATCAATTGAACTCACGATCTTTGTCGTGTGAGGACAACATCATACCACTAGACCACAGGCCCATAGACTGTGGGCTTTTGAACAAAGTTCAAAACAAACCACAGGCTCTTAAGAATTTTTTAATCTTCTCAATATTATAAATATATAAAAACATTCGCTTATTAAAATGTATATGGTTCCTACAAAAAATGAACTTAGATTACAATTTACAAAAGATTGGAAAACACATTATGACTTAAAAATCTTTAAAAAATATGGATTCGAAAGACAGCAATGTAAAAAATGCGGAAAAAACTTTTGGTCTAAATTAAAACAAGATTTTTGTGGTGATCCCTCATGTGTAGGTTATCAATTCATTGGAAATCCCTCAGGAAAAAAACATTCGTATATCGAAGCTTGGAAAACAATTGAAAAATATTTCACAAAAAATAAACATAAATCTATTTATACCTACCCCTCAGTAGCAAGATGGAGAGACGATTTATATTTTACAATAGCATCTATATCTGATTTCCAGCCATATGTTGTCACTGGAGAAGTTAAACCCCCTGGAAACCCCTTAGTAATACCTCAAGCTTGTATTAGATTTGGGGATTTATCAAATGTAGGAGTGACTGGGAGACATATGACTTCATTTACTATGGTTGGACAACACGCATTTAACACTAAAAAAACAGGATTATTTTACTGGAAAGATCAAGCAATAGAACATGATATTAATTTATTAAAATCATTTGGAATTAAAGAAGAAGAAATTTCTTTTATTGAAGATGTATGGATGGGAGGAGGAAACTTTGGCCCATGTATAGAATATTTTGTAAAAGGAATGGAAATAGGAAATTGTGTTTTTATGCAGTATCAATTTCTCCCAAATGGACAAATAAAAGAATTAGATACAAAAGTAATAGATATGGGTGCTGGATTAGAAAGATTCGCTTGGATCACACAAGGTACTGCAACTATATATGAACCAACATATTCTTTTGTTCTTGATGAAATAATAAAAGATACAAATATAAAAGTGGATAATAAATTAAAATTAGAATTTTGGTCAAAGGCAGGAGGATTAGATATTGAAGAAGGAAAAGTATCAGAAGAAAAATCAAGAATAGCAAAAGAATTAGGAATGACTGAAAAAGAATTATTTAACAAAATCAAACCTTTGCAAGCTTCTTTTGCTTGCGCAGATCATTTGAAAACAATTTTATTTACCTCAACAGATGGGATGCTTCCTAGCAACACGGGTGGAGGATATAATTTACGAATGATATTAAGAAGAACATTTGGATTTAATGAAGAATTTAATTTAAATTTAAATTATGATAAAATATTTGAAAACCATGCTAAATTATTAAAACCATTATACCCTCATTACTCAGAAGGAATTGAAACAGCACAAGAAGTCGTAAAAGAAGAATTAATAAAATATAAAATCACAAAGGAAAAGGCGTTAGGAAAATTAACTAATGTAGTTGATAAAGCTAAAAAACAGGGTGGAATTCAATTAAATGAATTAATCCAATTATATGAAAGTGATGGGATACCTATTGAATTAATACAAGAAATATCAAAAAAGAATGGAATTGAATTAAATATCCCAGATAATTTTTATGATTATATTAAAAAGAAAGATGAAGAAGTTGAAGAAAAACAAAAATATTGTGTGGATGAATTTTGTAAAACAAAAAGTGAATATTATGAAAAAACAGAATGTAAAGCTAAAATAATTGGAATCTTAGATCATTTTATAATAACAAATAAGTCTTGTTTTTATCCAGAAAGCGGGGGACAAATTGGAGATATTGGTACAATTAATAATGAAAAAGTTTTAGAAACAATAAAACAAAAAGGAGTTATAATGCATAAAGTTGAAAATATAAAAAACTTTAAAAAAGGACAAACTGTTATTTTAAAAATAAATATGGATAGAAGAAGACAGATTTCAATGCATCATACTGGTGCTCACTTACTTAATGCAGCAGCAAGAAAAATTTTAGGAAGACATGTTTGGCAGGCAGGTTCCTACAAAGATGAATATAAAGGCCAGTTAGATTTAACACATTATAAAAAAATAACTCAAGAAGAATTAAATCAAATAGAAAAACAAGTAAATAAATATATAAGAGAAAATTTGGATATTAAAACAGTTGAATTAGATAGAGATAAAGCAGAAGAAAAATATGGAATGAGAATATATCAAGGAGGAGCAGTACCAGGAAATAAATTAAGAATTGTTTCGATTGGAGATATAGATCATGAAGCATGCGGTGGAACACATACTACATTTAAAAAAACAGGGGAACTTGGGATATTCAAAATAATAAAAAGAGAAGGAATAAAAGATGGAATTGAAAGAATTTCATTTAAATGCGGTGATTCAGCAATAGAATATATTCAAAACAAAGAAGAAATAATAAGAAAAACTGCAAATATAATTTCAATACCAGAAGAAAAATTATATGAAGGAGTTGAAAAAATATTTGAAGATTGGAAACAAAGAGGTAAAATATTAATTTCTTTAAGACAAGAATTTGCTAAAAGAGAGATAGATAGATTAGAAAAAATATATGAAAAAAATAAAAAAATTATCATAAGACCAATAAATGCTAATATTGAAACTTTAAAACAAATAGGAGATGAAATAACAAAAAGAGAAAGCGCTATGGCAGTTATTTTAGTAAACTCATCTAACAATATAGTATGCGCAGTTGGAAAAAAATCTGAACAAAATGCTAAGGAAATTTTAGAAAAAACATGTAAAAAATACGGCGGTTCAGGTGGCGGAAGTATAAAAATTGCATTTGGAAAAACATTAAAAATTGTCAAAAAGGATTAAATTACTCAAAAACCCAAATAGATTTATATTTTTTTAAATTTTCTTCTGATAAATCATAAGTCATATCCACTAAATCAAACTGACAACCAGTATCTCTTTGCAGCGCATATACTTTTGGCTCTTTATTTTTATCTCTTAAAAAAAATCTTTTGGGGCCTTTATATCTATCTAAAACTTCTGGATTTGGTAATCCAGTTCTAATATCAATATGGCATTCACCATATTCTTCTTCAGGAACTGGATGACATATAATATCATTAACTTTATCCAAAGTTAAAACAAAAACATTATCTTTTTTTTCAAAATTAAAACAACAAGCATTTATTATTAAAGCCATATTAGGTAAATCTCTTTTTCCTTTAGGAACTTCTATGACAACATGAGAATCAAAATGAGGAATAAAAACTTCAAAATATTCACCTATTGTTTTTCCTATTGGAGGTATGGCAAATAGTTTAGGAATTAATATATATTTTGGGTTTGGAAAAAAATTATAATATTCTTGATTTCTAATTCTATTATCCCTACATAACTTAGGAATAAATTCTTTATCAAATACTAATGCAGTTTCTAAATCTTTTATTGGCAACGGTTTTCCTTTAAAAATTTTTGATTTTCCAATAATAGCAAATTCATTTGGAAAATTTCTACATAACTCATGCAATTCAAAAAAATCCATTTTAGTTTCTAAGGTTCTAACTAATTTTGCATTTGGTGTTCCAGAAAATAAAACTCTTTCTTTTGAAAATACTAATTCTTTATGTATCATAAGATAACCTCATTAAAAGATACTATTGATATTAAATGTATTTAAAAAACCATATGAAAAGCATAATTTCCTAAATAAGCAAAAAGTATAAATCTTAATATTTTACCACACATTGAAGCTAATAAAAATTTCCACATTTTCATATGCATTGCTCCTGCTGTTATTCCTGCAATATCAAAAAAGGGGTTTGGTATAAATGCAAATACAAAAATTGCAAAAGCACCATATTTATCAACTTCGTCCGTATATTTTTTAATATGTTTTTCTTTATTTAAAATTTTTGTTCCTCCTTTTCCTAAATAATATCCTGTTAATTCTCCTATTGCGCTTCCTGTACCTGCAAGTACGCCCAATAAAATTGGATCTAAGGTTTTAGCCATCAAAAAAACTATTGCCCAAGAGGGAATAGGAACAATAATAGTAGCACTTCCAATTAATGATATTAAAAAAGCACCTATATACCCTAAAGATTCAAAATAAGTAAGATAATCCAGCATTAAAAAAGCAATACAAATTATAAGTAAAGTAATAATTACAGTTAAAATTGAACTTATTTTATTATTCAACAAATCACTTTTTTATTTTTTAAATTCACATCCACATTCGGCGCATTTTTTAGCGCTTGCTGGATTTGTTGCACCACATTCAGGACACTTTAAATATTTATTATTATCTTCCAATGCACGCTCTTTTCCAAATTCTTTTGGTTTTATTTTTCCATCAATCAAACCAAAGGATTTTCCTTCTAAATCATACACTAATAATTTTTCCTTTTTTAATTTTTCTATTATTAAAGATAAAATAATCATAAATTCTTCTAAATCAACTTCATATTGAATTGAAATTTTATAAGATTTTCCCAATAATGCAATTAAATTTCTTAAAAATGCTGCATCTAATTCAACAGATTCTTCTTCTTTTTTAGATGCTTGTTTTAATTTTTCGCTTAATATTAAATTAGTTAATGATATCTCTTTATGAATTTTCCTTAATTCTTTCGATTCATCTTTAATTTTCATTTGAAATTCCATAGCTAAATTAGCTATAGTACCCCAAGATAATTCAGATAAATTCTCTTTAAAACCAGGGGGTAATTTTTCTTTGTACCTATGAAGTAATTCTTGAGTTTCAATATTTTCAACTTTATCAAAGGTTTGTTTCATACTTTCATATTCAACAGAGATATTTATATATGTTTACTTTTTTGAAATTGCTCTCTGTAATTTTTCTGCATTAAAGTCTTTTTTAACAAAAATATAAGAAATCAAAAATCCAAGTAATACTATCAATAACCCAAAGAAAATGACTTCAATTTCTATTTGTGCTATAAGTAATAAACAAGATAATGCACCAAAAAAAGCTAAAACAGGAAACTTACCAATATTTAAAGGGATTTTAAAATTTCTTTTTATATTAGGCATTTTATATCTCAAAACAATTGCAGAAACATTAACAATAAAAAACGGAATTAAAATTGTGATATTAGTCATATTTGCTACAAGATTTATATTTCCTAATAATACAAATAATGAAGATAAAATAAATAATAAAATTATGGCAACCCATGGAGTTTGTCTTTTTTTATGTAATCTTCCTAGTATTTCAGGTAAAACTTTTCCTCTTGCCATTCCATAAATCATTCTTGATGCTGCTAATAAAATTAATAAAATAGTATTCGCAGTTGCAAATAATGCTATAATCCCCATTATAAAAAATGCATCATTTCCTAAAAATGAATGAGATACTACATCTGCTAAAGGAGCAGTAGATTCTCCTAAAACCTCCCAATTCATTACACTTATTGCAGAAATAGCAACAAGAATATATAATATAGTTGAAATAACAATTGCAAATAAAGTTGCCTTTGGAACTATTTTTGTAGGATCTTTAACTTCTTCTGCCATATTTACTATTTCATCAAAACCAATATAAGCAAAAAATATTAATGCAGCAGCAGAAAATACTCCAGCCATACCAAATTCTGCTGGAAATTCAAAATAATCAACTGAACCTAAGTAGGGAATTGCTAAAAATACAACTGCAATTAAACCTAAAATCTCTACTATAGAACATATAATAGCAAACCATGCAGATTCTTTTATCCCATAAAATAAAATAATTGATAGTACTGCTAAACTCCCAACTGCAGTTAAAATTATGGGTGTATTAAAAAATGCATTAAAATAACCAGCAAAACCTAAAGAAACTGCTGCTACTGATATAATTGGAGAAATAAGTAATAACCACCCGATAACAAATGCTAATCTTTTATTAAATGCTTTTTCAGTAAAAACAAATTCTGCACCTGCTTTAGGAAATAAAGATGCTAATTCTGCATAACTTAACCCGCTTAATGCTGCTACTCCTGCGGCAATTAAAAAAGATAACCAAACTGTATTTCCTGCTACTCCTGCTGCTTCTCCAATTAAAACATATATCCCTGCACCCAAAATAATTCCTATTCCAGTCAATGTTAATTCCCAAAATCCTAAAGCTCTCTTTAATTCAACCATAACTTCATTAAAACATAAACCTTTAAATTATTTTCTTGTATTGTGAAAATGTCTTTTTTCAATTTTCTTTTGACTCTTTTTTGGCAAAATCTTATCTTTAACAAATATATAGGAAACTAAAAATCCTAAAATAATAATTGAAGAACCAAATAGGATTACTTCAAATTTCATTTGTAAAATTAATAAAACACAAGTTAAAGCACCAAAAAAAGGAATTAATGGAAATTTCCCAATATTAAACGGGGTTTTAAAACTTCTTTTTATATCTGACATTTTATATCTTAAAACAATAGCAGAAACATTAACAATAAAAAATGAAGTTAAAATTGCAATATTAGTCATATTTGCGATTATTCCTATTTTACCAATTAAAACAAATATTGAAGATAATATACATAATAAAATTATGGCAACCCAAGGGGATCTATATTTTTCATGAATTTTTGCTAAAATAGAGGGTAATCCCTTACCTTCAGCCATACCAAAAGTCAATCTTGATGCTGCTAATAAAATCAACAAAATTGTACTTGCAGTTGCAAATAATGCTATTGCTCCTAAAATTAAATAAGCATTATTTCCTAATGAAACAGAAGCAACATCTGCTAATGGTGCTTTTGAATTTGCAAGGTCCTGCCAATTTATAACACTCACAGAAGAAATAGCTACTAAAACATATAAAATTGTTGAAACTAATAATGCAACAAGAGTTGCTTCAGGAACAACAACCTTTGGATTTTTTGTTTCTTCACCCATATTAATAATTGTATCAAAACCTATATATGCAAAAAATACCAAAGCTGCAGCAGATAAAACTCCAGATAACCCATACTCTGGAACCATTTCAAAATAATCAATTGAATCAAAATTTGGTATACCTAAAAATATAATCATAAGTAAACCTAAAATAGTAATTATAGCACATATGATCGCAAATCTTGCTGATGCTTTTATACCAAAAAATAAGATAATTGAAAAAACTATTAAACTTCCAATTGCAGTTAAAATTATAGGTGTATTAAAAAAAATAGCAAAATATCCAGCAAAACCTAATGCAACTGCGGCAGCAGAAATAATACAAGCAATTATTAATAACCATCCAATAACAAATGCTAATCTTTTATTAAATGCTTTTTCAGTAAAAACAAATTCTGCACCTGCTTTAGGAAATAAAGATGCTAATTCTGCATAACTTAAACCAGTCAATGCTGCAACTATTCCTGCTATAACAAAAGATAACCAAACCATATTTCCAGATAATCCTGCAGCCTGGCCTATTAAAACATAGATACCTGCACCTAGAATAATTCCTATTCCAGTCAATGTTAATTCCCAAAATCCTAAAGCTCTTTTTAATCTTTTCATATTTTCAATGTTATAAAAGATAAGTTTTTAAAAATGCGCTTTAAAATTAAACATATGGAGGTGTATTTAATGAAAAAAATACCAATAGTATTTGTTTTAGTAATTGGATTGCTATTACTTATGGGGTGCACTCAAACAGAAACTGAAACAAATGGAAATTTAAAAGAAGATAATAAAGAAGAAATTGAAATACCAACAGCTGAAGAAAAAACAGTAGATAATTCATTTCAAGGATTTATGAATTGGAAAGAAGGAATGTGGGCAGATATAAGATCTATTGAAGGAGAAAGTACTGTCATGTCAATTGTAGAAATCAAAAATAACATTATCAAATTTCAAACAGAAAGTATAATAGAAAACCAAGAATCTATTTCTCAAATTTGGTATGATGAAAGTTCTATGAAAGTAATCAAATTTATATCTAAAACTGACGATATGGTTATTTGTTTTGATATGATTGAAGAAGAACAAGTAGAACTTCCAAAAGAAGACGAAGCATATCTTGGAAAAACTCCAGAAATGGGATATGGATTATATACCACTCCAACAAATAAAAAAGTAAATTCAGCTAAATTTAAAGCAGAAAATGGAGAATATTGGGTTTCAAATGAAGTTCCTTTTGGCATAGTAAAAATTACAGACAGCCAAACAGATTTAATATCATTATATGATTTTGGAACTTCTGGAGCAATAAATAAAATTAGTGAAACAGATATAGCTAATTGCCAAGATTTAAGTTCATTAATATCTACCAACTAATTTCTTTCTTTTTTTTATTTTAATTAGAATATGGGCCCAGTGAGATTTGAACTCACGGCCTCTCGATTATCAGTCGAGCGCTCCAACCATTTTAGGCTTATTTAAATCTTACTAAATAAACTGACTAAGCTATGGGCCCATTAAAATCAGAGAAATATGGTATAAAAGAATATAAAAAAGTTTTGTTTAATTTAAAAACTCAAATCTGGCTCATTAATTTAGTTAAATCTTCATTTTTTAATTTTTGCATTTCAATTTTAGGTGTATAATACTCACTTTGCCCTTGAACCAATCTTTCTCTTATTTCTAAACATATTAAATACTCTTCCTGTAATTTATCAAATCTATGTTCTTCTTCCGGATCAAATGATTTAACTTGTCTTTTTGCAGTCATTGCTTGAATACTTCTTGTAACATCATTTAATTTGTCTTCATTTTCATCAAATTTTTCAAGTAATAAATTTGAAACCCAAATATTTTTGTTATTAATCTTCCTTAATGTTTCTGGATTCCAATTAATAATTTTTTCTCCTTTTTGATTTCCACTAATTAATCTACTATTTTTAATACAGCAAGAAAATCCAATTCTATTAAGAAGTTGAATTAATTTTTTTTGTTTTTCAATTTTTATTGAAGAAATATCAACTGACCAATCATTTGAAACTGAAAATGATTCTATTGCATCTTTTATTTCATCTGCATCAGATTGTGGCATAGAATTAAGAAGTAAGGTTAATTCTGCTAATTCCTCTCTTTTTTCGTAATTTTCTTTTGTTAATCTTCCTCTTTGTTTCATGTTTTCATATAATTTTCCTTGTTTTGATTTTGCTGCGTACATCATTTCTCCAATAGTATGGGAATTAATTTCATCTGATAATTCATCAACAATTGATCTATGAAGAATTACTGTTAAAATACCTGCAGATTTTATCTTCATTTCTAAAGGAACAAGATTTACTTTTGTTTCATCTATAAAATTATTTAATGCAGAAATATGAATATCTTTTTGTTCTGCCCCATTTTGAAGTAAATAATCTCTTTTAAAAGTAAGCTCTCCTAATCTCCTTGACAAGGAGCTATAATCAACCAAATCCGCATGTGTAATTGTCATTTCTACCAACTTAATCACCATTATTCTTTTATTTGGAGAAAAAAAGGCAGAAACACAAAAAGAGAATAGTGTTTTTGGTGTGTTGTGGGAGGTGAAAACTGCCTTTTTCCCCTTTGCTCTTTTTGCCGCACGGCAAAAATAAAAATGGAGATTAAATCTCCGTTTGGGTCGCCTTGCCAGCGTGTATAGCAAGTATGATTTTTGATTTTATATGAAATTTATTTCAATTTGAAATAAACTGTTCTGCCTACTTGTTGTTTAACAAGTAAACCTGTTGAACAAAGCTTGTTTAATCTTGCACTTGCTGCATTTACTCCTTTATATTTAAAGTAAACTTTTACATCATTAGCACATACTGCATTTTTTTGCCTAATAAAATCAACAATTTTTTGATCTACCATAGGCAATAATTGCTGGTTCTCTTCTTCATCTATTATTAATCCATTTTCTATTCTATCAAGCTTTTCTACGATTGTTTTTAACATTCTATTTGAATTTTCTCTCTCTTCAACTAACAACTGTAATAATCCAGCCAAAACAACCGGATCTTTGAATTTTGGCATTTCCTTTTCAATTTGTTCAATGATATTCTGCATAGCCGAACTTTCGGCGATAGGTTTATAAATTTCCTCTTTCTTTATCATATCAAAACCTATTTTATTCCGGTAAATCCCGGAAAAGTGATATCATAATAATATCACATAACTATCATGATATAATCATGATACATTTTTAAACCTTATAGTTTCTCTCTCGTATGATTTATCAAAAATATCAACTCAAAAATATTTTTTCAAACACAAAATAGAAAAAAGGAAACTATATATATTTTGCGTTATTATTTTATTATATGTATAAAAAATTTATTTTGGATAAAACAAAACAAATAAAAAATGCATTAATACAAAGAAAAATTTCTTCTCTTAAAAAAGTACAATATGAATGTATTGAACATATGGCTGTTGAATTTAATCAAAATATATTTAATTTAGCAATTATTTGTTATATGCTTTCAAAAATGATTGCAAAACCTAGATATTGGAAAACAAAAGGATTAAACGTATATTCAAAAAAAATAGAAAAATCTTTGGATACAATATTAAATTTAAACTATGAAGAGGGAAACATCTCTAAAATATTACAAGAAATAATTGAAACAGTTCATTCATTAGATATTCAAGATAAAAAATATATTCATGAATTAATCGAAGGTGGAAAAATAAAAATAGGATCTTCATTATATTCAAAAGGAATTACTTTGGGTGTCGCATCTGATTTATCTGGTGCTGAAAGAATAGATATAATGGAATATATCGGGAAAACAACAATACATGAAAATAATAGAGAACCAGTAGAAATTAATGACAGGATTAAAAAAGTAAGGGAGATATTTGGGTGATTTTATGGATAAAAAAGCGATATTATGTGATGCAAGTTCATTGATTGCATTAACGGATACTGGGTTTTTATGGGTTTTATATTCTCTTAAAAAAAGATATAATATATTTTTAATGATGCCTCAAAAAGTTAAATATGAATGCATAACAAGACCTCTTGGAATTAAAAAATATGCGATAAATGGGATAAGATTAATGGATGCAATTAATGATGGTATTATTGATTTAGTAGATATTGATGTTGAAAAAGAAAGTATAGAAATAATGGAAATCGCTAATAATATGTTTTTTGCAAGAGGAAATCCAATTCATTTAGTTGATGCAGGAGAAGCAGAAATGATCGCTTTAACTAAAAAATTAGGAATTTATAATGTTTTAATAGATGAAAGAAATACAAGAATGCTTATAGAAAATTCAAACGACTTGAAAAAACATCAAGAAAGAGAACTAAGAATTAATATCACCCCAAATCAAAAAAATATTCAAATATTTAAAGATATGACAAAAAATATTTTTCCTTTTAGAAGCAGTGAGATATTAGCTATTGCTTATGAAAAAGGACTATTTAATAAATTTCAAGGATTAGAACAGCAAGCATTAGAATCTGGATTAAATAGTTTAAAATTTAATGGATGTTCAATTAGTTTTGAAGAAATAGGAAGATTGATAAGTATAGTTCAAAAACCTAAATAGGTGAGTTCTTGCCAATAAAAATTTTTATGGACATAAGAGAAGACGAATTTATAAAAGATTTACTTATAAATAAGGAATTAGAAATTGAAATTCAAACTTTAAGTATTGGAGATTTTATTTGCTCAGAAAAAACAGTTATTGAAAGAAAAACAAAACAGGATTTAGAAGCATCTATAATTGATGGAAGATTATTTGAACAATTAAAAAGATTAAAAGAAACTTTTGAATGTGTTATTTTATTGGTTGAAGGATACGGTAATGCTGAAAGAATTAATAATAATGCTTTGAAAGGCGCGCAAGTATCAATAATGACTGACTATGGTGCTTCATTATTATTTACACATGATAAAAATGAAACTGCTGAAATGATTTATGCAATTGCTAAACATGAACAAATTGCCAGAAAACAAAAAAATCGTATTAAAGCACATAAAAAAGCGCATACATTAGGAGAAAAACAAAGAGCTGTTATTGAGGCACTTCCTTTAGTTGGTCCTCAATTAGCAATTGATTTATTAGAAACTTTTGGAACAATTGAAAATATTATTAGTGCAGATGAAGATGAATTAGCAGAAGTTAATAATTTAGGTAAGAAAAAAGCACAGCTTTTAAAAAATATTTTTGAATCTGTTTATGTTGAATAAATTTATTATTTAATTATCTAGATAAGATATTTAGAATTTCTTTTTTCCATTTTTTAAATTCTGTAAAATCCATTCCTGTATATGTATGATCATCAAAAGTTTTAATTAATTTAATCAAATGATCAAAATATTCATTTAATTTATATTCTTTTAATAATTGCTTGTATTTCTTAAAGTCTATTCCTCCATATCTTAATAAAGTTATAATATCTATTGAATCTTTCTTTCCTTTAATTGAATCTTTTCTATCTAAATATGCGCACTGTTTTAATATTAATAAAATTTCTGGTTGAACAATTTTTATTCCTTGTATTCTAGGATTTTTCATTTTAAGAATATCCTCTACGGGTATAGGAAGTTCTGAAAAATAAGGAACATAAATATCAATATCAAATCCTTTATCTTCTATCTCATATTTTTTAAGATTAACATTCTTTTTTAAGTCATAATTATTTTTAATTGTATATAAAGTATCCATATCAATTAAAATGTCTATATCTTTCGACTTATTAATTTTTGTATATAAAAATAAACTCCATCCCCCTATTAAAACAAAATCAAATTCTTTTGTTAATCCTTGTAGTCTTTCCCAGCTTTGTTTTGTTATATTATCAGACCAAAATTCTCTCACCATTTAAATTTCACCTCTGTTCTTCTCCTGGAAATTTAAATAATTGAAAACTTATATTTTTCAATACCATTTAAATCACCTTTTTCTTTATATCATTTAGAAAATCCTTTGCATACCATTCAGGAAGATTCCATAAGTCAACAAATATTAATGGAAGGGGAACAACATTATTTTTTGAGAATTTGTTTAATAAATTTTCTTCTTTTAAAACAATAATATTTTTTGGGCCTTCTCTTAAAGGAAATCTTTCTTTTATTTCTTTAATATTATTTGAGTATAAATAAATTTCTCCATAATCAGCAGGAGCATTTTTCTCAATTAATTTATACCCAGAATATGCAGTGAAATATACTTCATTTGGCATCAATGCTTCAATATTTTCAGGTTTATCTGGATAAAAAGTTGAATATACAATATCTTTTTGTATATCTCTTAAAGTAGCCCAATATACAAGAATTTTTTCAAAATCCCTTAAAATAAATTCTCTTGATTTAATTTCAATTGCATGCATTTTTTCCAAAGGTTTTAATGCATTGTTTACTGTACTTAAAGAAATTCCTAAGAAGTCTGATATTTCCTTCTGTGTAAACTTAGTTCTATTCTTGAAATAAGAGTCTAAGATGAATAAATACACAAATTCCTTCTTTAACATGTTTCTATTTAGCGCATTCTTTATTTATAAATCTTTCGATGTTTATCGAAACACATAAATTTACTTGACTTTAAATAATTTTTTAAATAAATAATTATTTTTATACTGTCTATTTTAGCTTACTTAAAAAATTGCCAAAAAAATTATCAAAAAAACAGAGTTCAAAATCGTATGAACATTGCATCTCCAAATGAATAAAATCTATAATGCTGTTCTATAGCTTCATTATAAAGCTCATGCCATTTATCTCCTATTAAACTTGCTATTAATAAAAGTAAACTAGTGCGTGGAAGATGGAAATTAGTTATTAAACCATCAAATTTTAAATTAAATTTATAACCTGGATAAATAAATAAATTAGTTTCTTTAGCGCAAGCCTTAACTTTTCCATTTTTTAATGTAGCACTTTCTAAAGTTCTTAAAGAAGTTGTACCAACAACATACAAAGCGCCTTTTCTTTTATTAATTACTTCTGCTGCCTTTTTATCAATTTCAAACCATTCAAAATGCATTTTATGTTTTTTATAATCTTCTTCTCTAATCTCAGCAAAGGTCCCTAATCCTACATGAAGACAAATTTTAACTATCTCAATCCCTTTAGCTTCTAAACGTTCAATTAATTTACTACTAAAATGCAATCCTGCAGTGGGTGCTGCAACAGAGCCTTCTTTTAATGCAAAAACAGTTTGATATTTTTTTCTATCATAATTTTCATTATGTATATATCCAGGTAAAGTAAAATCTCCTTTTTGTTTAATTATTTTTTCAATAGGTTGATTAAATTTTAATAAAAAATGAAAATCAATTTGAGATGCAATCTCAGCAATTACTCCATCTTGAAATAATAATTTATTCCCAATTTGTGGATTTTTACATTTAACAAATGCTTCATATTCTTTATTATTTTTCTTTTTTATAAGGGTTATTGAAGCCTGCCCCCCAGTTTCTTTTTGTCCAATCAATTTTGTATTTACAACTTTGGTTTCATTAACAACTAAAATGTCTCCTTTTTTTAGATAATCAACAAGTTCAAAAAAATGTCTGTGTTCTATTGAATCTTCTTTTTTATTATAAATTAACAAACGCGATTCATGTCTTTTATCTAATGGTTTTTGCGCAATTAATTCTGTAGGTAAATTATAATAATAATTATTTATTGATTCCATAAACTCACTTTAAAAACGTATATATAAATTGGGCTCTTGGGGTTTAAAAAGGTATATCTAATTTATTTATTTCTTTTATTACTTTATCTGCCACTATTAATTTTTCTTTAGGGTTAGTGGTTTCTACTGCAATACAATAAGCACCAGAAGCTTTAGCAGCTTTAATTCCATTTATTGAATCTTCAATAATAACTGTTTCATTAGGTTTAACATTTAATTTATTCATTGTTTTTAGATAAATCTCAGGATCTGGTTTTCCGTTTTTAACATCTTCAGCAGAATATAAAATATCAAAATATTCTCTGATTTCAAATTTATCAACAACTAAATCCATTAATGATTTAAAAGAAGAAGTTGCTATTGCCAATTTATATCCTTTATTTTTTAATTCAATAATTTTTTCTTTTGCTCCTTTAAACAGTTCTAATCTTTTTTCCGCTTTTTTCATAAACAATTCTCTTCTTTCTTTTATTGCTTTTTTATTTATTTCTTCTAACTCTTTTCCTGAAAAACCTTTTTCTTCAAAAAAAGGGCCAAAAACTTCTTCTTCAACTCTACCTATAACTTTTTCATAAATTTTATCATTCATAAAAATTTCATATTTTTTATAAATCTCAAAATTTACAATTTTCCAAAGAGGTTCAGAATTAACAATAACTCCATCCATATCAAAAATAATTGCTTTTATCATTCATTCACCAAGGTACATTTTTTAATTTAAGAATATAAGCTAATACATTAGCTATTTTATGAAGCACAAAAGTAATTATAATTAAAATAAGTATATCTATAAAATTAATTTTAAATATTAAATCATAAAAAATTAAACTTCCAAATAAAAGTGCTATTAAAAGGAAAACAATTTCATCAATAAAAAACAAAGATTCCCCTCTTTTTTTATTAAACCTTCTTTTAAGAAAACTTCCGCAAAGATCCCCAAAAATAGCTCCAAAACCTAATAAAATACCAGAATAAACATAACTCATTTGAAAATTAAATATATTATAAGGTGTATTAAATACTAGCAAACCAAGAACACTTCCAATAAAAAATCCTCCAACAACAGCTGCAATAAATCCGCGTATTGTTTTACCAGGACCAAATATTCTTTTACCGTCAAAAAAATTCTTTCCAAAATCAATAGGTGAACCATGCCCTAGTATAACAGGTAAAGAATTAGCTACGTACGCAGGCAAAATAAATATAAATAATTGAATAAGCATAATATTATAATAATAAAAAGTATTAAATTAGTTATGAAAACAATAAAATCAATGAATTTATATGAAATACTGTTTATTTTAGTAATATCCGTTTCTATTCTTTTTGTAATATTTATAGGAATTCAAAAAACAGAAACAATAAAACAAAATAAAGAAATAGACAATCTTACTATTAATAATATTGAATGTTTTGAGAATGAAACTAAAGACTGTATAACTATAAATAATTGTGATGGGGTTATATATTGTAGAAATGGAAAATGGACAAATTGTTATAAAAATAAAGTAATTTGTGTTCCTAATTCTTCAACTACTTGTGCTTTAACTCCTTGCAGTGCCGGAATTAAAATATGTAATGAATGCGGTACAGAATGGGGAGAATGTGAATAAATTAAACAGCTTTTCCTGAAAGCATCCCTGTTTCAACATGAACTGCAGTCCCCTCAGAAACAACATAATAAATTTTTAAAGGTATATTTTTGAATGAATCCCCTTCATTTAAAGAATAATTAATATCTCCTTTTATAACCACTTGTTCACCTGGAGAGATAGAATATGGATATGCAATATTACCTAAATTTTCATTATTAAATTGAATATTTTGAATTTGTAAAGTTAAATCTGCAGTATTTGACAAAACTAAAATTAATTCTTGATCCTCACCTAAAACTTCAAATTTATCTACCTCAATTATACTAAATCCTGTTGCTGTGTTCTCAGAATTTAAAATAAAATTCAACATCCCTGAAAAAAATAAAACTGAAATAATAATCAAAACTAGTAAGATTGTCCAACCATAAACCATTATATATTCTATTGCACTTTGCGCTTTTTTTGTATCAGATTCCATTTTATCACTCTATCTTTTGGATGTCTCCTTCTTTTGAAATATTATAATTAACCTCTTTAACTTTTAATCTTAATGGTAAATTTATGGTGTAATCATAAGATTCAAATTCTATTTTATTTTCTAGATCAAAATCTATTTCACATTCTAAATTAGGATTATTCGGAGCATGGCTTCTTATTTCATACACTCTATAATTATCTCTATCCCAAGCAGTTCCTCCTAATTGAATATAAATCCAACAGGGCGATGATTTAATTCTTAATGAACTTGTTTTTGTTAAATCATAAGCCCCATCATTACAGACCGGACCTGGACAAGAATAAACTTGCCCTATCCCATCAGTTATATACAATTCAAATTCCATACAATTGGTTTGCCCAGAACATGAATTTCTTAAATGATCTGGGGCCCATTTATAATCATTTTTATTTTGTGGAATTGGGGCATAATCAAAAACATTATTTGTAGTAATATTTAGAATATATTTTGTTATCTTTGAACAATTTTGAGTTGGACAAGAAAGAATAAGAACTCTTTTACCCCAGTCTTCATACTCATATTTAATATTCCAAGGTTCAACAGTTATCCAAGGATCTAAATCTCCAAAAGAAAATTCATCTCCTTGTGTATTTAAAAATAAAATTTCTATATCTGAAGTATTATAATTCTCCTCAATAAATTCTGCAGATTCTTCTAAATTTCCTAATATATCAAATTCAGCAGGCAATTTATCTTTAATAGTTAAGTTTGTTTCATTTTGTATAATTTCCAAATCAAAACTTTCTAATGTAATCTCTTCTGATATATCTTCAAAAACATATAAAACTTTTTTTCCTGCAACCATATTATTTAAAACTGAAATATCATTTAAAGACTCCTTTTGAATATAAGAAGAAAAACTAATTAAAATTAAAAAAAGAAGACTTATAGACAATGAAAATAAAAATCCTTTTTTCATTTTTTCCAAACCTCAACCTCAAGATATCCTCTTTTTATTACATTATAGTCATTTGTATCAAAAAAAACTCTTCTTGAAGAGACAACAATCTCACCAGGTACATTATAATCAGTAGAATACGCAGTTGTATCAATAATTATATTGGCATTATACTCATATTCTTCCCCAAAAAGAGAATTTAATTCAGATTCAATAAAAATTTTTCCTTGCTGTGTATTTAACCATAAAATTTCATCTAACCTATCATTATTATCTAACATCGTTAAAGCACTATCAACGTATCTTTTCATTAATAAAATTTCAGTATTATTTTGCTCTTCTTTTAATAACTGAGGAAGTGCACCAATTATAATTATTAATATTAACAAAGAAATTAATGCATCAGTTGCAAAACTTATTCCTTTTTTGCATTTTAATTCCATAATCCAACCTCAATAGTTACTTCCTCATTTTCATATGTTGCATATTCTTTAATAATACTTATTTGAGAAACATTAGAAGTATTCAAAGGTAAAAAAGTTCCTATTCTTGTTTCATTACCAGAAATATTAAGTAAAGTATCATTAAGATATCTAATATCTATAAAAACATTGAACTCTCCTGCATTAATTGAATTATATAATTGTTCGTCACTAAGTTTAACAAATTCTTTAAGTTTTTGGCTATTTATCTCTCCCCGAATCTCACATAAACCCAATCTACTAACATTTTCACATCCCCAATTTTTTGGATATCCTGGACTTTCAATTAAAGTATCTAAAATTGCTATTGTTTTGACCATAATATCATTATCTAGTTTTTCATTTTTCAAATCTTCATATAAATTAAAAAAAATAAATAAAACTATAAAAAATAATGGAATAACTATAAATAATTCAAATGAAAATGTTTGTCCTTTATATTTCTTCAATATATACAACTCCTTCTTTGTTTTCAATTTTATACTCTCCTAAATTTAAATTAAATGGGGGCTCTATAATATTCTCCCCTTCTTTTTTAAATAAATATATATTATTAAACCCAGAAAAATATTTGTTTGAACCAATTGATGCAATAATATAATTTTTTTCTACATATATAGAATAATTTTTTTCTATAATATAAGAAGTATCAAAAAATAATGGCATCTCAACTGAATATCCGTCAGAGTATGAAGCAAGATCTAATTGTTTTGAAAAAGAATCTAATACTTTTTTAACTTCAACTTGTTCTTTATATATTTTAGTTTCATATTCAAAATCATATATTTTAACCCATACAATTAAAAAAATTAAAATTAAAAAAATAAAAACAAATAAAAATTCTGTTGATATTGTTCCTTTTTTAATATTGAGATTAATTGGCTTCACTTATCAACACCTCGCCCCCAACATATTCTAAGGAAATAATATTTGAACCACCAGAAGTGGGAAGATATCCAGTAAGATTTCTTTTTGCAATTGAAAAAACATCTGTTCCATTAGTATAAGTTAATATCCTATAATTTATCTCTTTACCCTCTAAAAAAGAATTATTTACATCAATATTATAAGGTAATTCAATAGTTATTTTTGTTTTTGAACCTTCCCCATTCGCAGTTAAATAATCTGCAGCACTAGTTATTCTATCACAAGCAATCTCAGCTTTTGAAACAGCTAAGGTAACTTGCACCTGCATCATTGCAATATAAAAAACAGGTAAAATTATTATCAAGGAAATCATAACAATAAAAACATATTCAATACTCACTTGTCCTTTAAATTTCATAGCAATATTAAAAATGAAAATATTATAAATTATTCTTTCCTCAAAAAATATGACGAAACTATTAAAAACTAATTTGCAGAAGGATTTGTATTATATCAAAAGGTAATTATATGGAAAATGAAGACACATGTAAAATTGAAACAAAAATTGATGAAATATTAAAATGGATAGAAAATGAGGATATAACAGTTAAAGATATAAAAAATAGATATGGATTCACAGATTCAGAGATACACAAACTTCTTGATATCCTAAAAGAAAGCGGGCTTATTGAAGTTTCTTATTCATTATTATTTTTTAACAGAACAAAACTAATCAACCCACAAAAAAAGATAAATAAAAAAGAAAAAAAAGAGGAGGATCTTCAACTTGCGTTACGTTCTGAAAGATCAATAATAAATTTAAAAGAAAGAATAAAATGCATAAAAAAAGATACAAACGCAATTTTAATTAAAAATAAAAAAAGATTAGAAAAAGCAAAAAAAGAAAAAAAACTTAATAATAAAGAGATATCAAAAATTAAACAAAATTTAGATGAGATAAATTATCAGATTAAAGAAATAGATAAAAATTTAAAAACATTTGAAAATTTTATTATTAATTTAAAAAAGGGGAAATAAAATGAAAAAAAAGACTAAAACTGTTATTAAAAAAATAAAAAAAGAAGAAAAAAAGATATCTCAAAAAGAAGAGGGAGAATTTTATTCATTAGATTACTGCGGTATTAATATACCAATTCATATAAAGAAAGACAAAGATGAAAAAATAAAAATTTATGAAATACAAAAAAAAGAAACTGGAAAAGCAACAGAAGCAGTATTAGAATACATTAAAAAAGAAATGATTAGGGAAGTTGAAAGAAAAATTGGTGGAAAAAAAGATATCAGTGAAGAAGAAATAGAAAACGAAATTATGGATAAAATAAAAAACTTATTAAAAACAAAGATAATTGGAGTAAATGAAAAAGAAGTTGAAATTTTGTCAGCAAAAATAAGACATGATTTATTTGGATTAGGGGAAATAGACTTATTACTAGCAGATCCAAATTTAGAAGAAATCGTAATTAATTCAAGTAAAGAATCAATTCAAGTTTTTCATAAAAAATATGGATGGTTAAAAACTAATTTAAAAATATCAAACGAACAACAAATTAAGAATTACGCAGATATTATTGCAAGGAAAGTTAATAGACAAATAACAACGTTAACTCCGATTTTAGACGCAAATTTACCAAGTGGTGAAAGAGCAAATGCAGTATTAAATCCAGTGGCTTCAAAAGGTAATTCAATAACTTTAAGAAAATTTGAAAAAAATCCTTGGTCCTTACCAAGAATGATCACAGAAGAATCTAAAACTATGAGTATTGAAGTAGCTGCATTATTATGGATGTGCATAGAATATGAAATGAATATTATTGTTGCTGGAGGAACAGCCTCAGGTAAAACTTCAGTAATAAACGCACTTCTTAACTTTATTCCCCCAAATCAAAGAATAATCTCTATTGAAGACACAAGAGAATTATATTTACCTGATTATTTACATTGGGTTCCAATGGTTACAAGAAAACCGAATTTAGAAGGAAAAGGAGAAATCACTATGCTTGATTTGCTGGTCAATTCCCTAAGAATGAGACCAGATAGAATAATTGTTGGAGAAGTAAGAAGACAAAGAGAAGCAGAAGTTATGTTTGAAGCAATGCATACTGGACATTCTGTTTATGGAACAATTCATGCAGATAATGCAGATTTAACAAGAAAAAGATTAATTAACCCTCCAATAAGTCTACCAGAAAGTACAATAACCAGTATCCATTTAATATTAGTTCAATACAGACACAGAAAAAAAGGGATAAGAAGAACATTTGAAGTTGCAGAAATACTTCCAATAGGAGAAGGAGAAAAATCCAAAGTCAATGTAATATATCGCTGGAATTCAAGAACTGATAAATTAGAAAAGATTGGAAAATCAGAAAGAGTAATAGATGAATTAATGCTATATAGTGGATTAGATAAAAAAGGAATTGAAAACGAATTAAAAGAAAAAGAAATGATTTTAGAATACATGATTAAAAACAAAATTTTTGATATTGATGAAATAGAAAAAATAGTCGCAAATTATTATGATAATCAAGAAGCAACTGTTAAAGAAATAAAAGAAAAAATGAAGAGGTAATATATTGGCAATTCCATTTAATGTTTTACCAGAAAAAACAATTTGTTCGTTAGCATCTAAACTGCCCTCCTTGGGATATTGGACTATTCAAAAATTACCATTTATACGAAAAGATTTAGATTCAGCCAATATAGAAAATTTTACTGCAGAAGAATATGGTGCAATAATATTTATTGTATCATTTATTAATAGTTTATTAATAGGATTAATTCTTACTTTATTAAATATAGCACTTAAATTAAATATTATTTTTTTAGTTATACTCATTTCAATAACAATTTTTATTTTCAGTTTCATTTCCTTAGTACTTTATCCAAAAATAAATGCAAAAAAAAGAATTAGAGATATTGATTCAAATTTAATACCTGCATTAAGACATTTATTAATAGAAATGAAATCTGGAGTGACATTATTTCAAAGTATGAGGAGCGTTTCAAGAGAATATGGGGAAGTTTCTAAAGAATTTTTAAAAATAGTAGATTCAATTGAAACTGGTATGGATGAATCAAAAGCACTAAAAGAAGCAGGAAGGAAAGTTCCTTCTCAAAAATTTAGAAAAATATTATGGCAAATAGGTAATACTTTAGTAACTGGTGCAGATATTGTAAAAGAATTAGATGATTTAGTTCAAGAATTACGAAGAGGCCATGTTGAAGACATCAAAAAATATACACAAGAATTAAACCCATTAACTATGTTATATATGGTAATTGGTATTGTTTTACCTGCACTTGGAATTAGTTTAATTAATTTATTTCTTTCATTTTTAAGTATCAATATTCCTATGATATTCATCTGGTTAGTCCCTGTGTTCCTTGCAATATTTAATATATTTTTTATTTATTCAATTAGAAGCAGAATCCCTATGATATATTAATGTGATAATATGAAAAAAAAGAAATTAAGAAACAAAAAACAAATTACAAAAGTAAAACCTAAAGAAAAAAATACAATAATTGAAAAAAAAGAAATTAAAAAAGATACTGGAATACATGTATTACAAAGAACAATATCAAAAATATTTCCATCTAGTTTTATTAAATACATAGATAAATTAATAATAGAAAGTGATGAAGATACGGATACGCGAGAGTACCTTGGAATTCGCATTTTAAAGTCACTTGCAATAGGAATTCTTGTATTTATTATTTCCCAAGTATTTACTCAAACATTAATCTCTATCTCTTTTGGATTTATTATTTTTATATTATTTTTTATTTGGGCAATTGTACGATTAATGTTAAAAGCAAATCAAAGAGCAACAGACATAGAAAAAGATTTACCAGAGATATTGCAAATGATATCTGCTAATATGAGAGCAGGAATGACTGTTGAAAGAGCGGTTACAGAAACAGTTTGGCCTGAATTTGGTATTTTAGGTAAAGAGATAAATAAAATCAAAATTAGATTACATACTGGAAAATCATTTTCAGAAGCTTTTGATGAAATGAGCAGAACTATAAGATCTGAGAATTTAAAAAGATCAGTTAAACTTTTAATTGAAGGTAATAAACTTGGTGGGGAAATGGCCCAACTTCTTTATGATGTTTCCAAGAATCTAAAAGAAACAAGAGAATTAAAAGAGCAAATTAAAAGTGCAACAACAGCATATGCAATCTTTATTTTGCTCGGTGCTGTTATAATTACTCCTGTTTTATTCTCAATAAGTGCAGAATACAGCACATTTACAGAAAAAATATCAATGACTGAAATGGGATCTGGAGTTCAAACACAAAATGAATTTAATACTGGAGGTTCAATGGGTATTTCTGGTTTAATATCTTTAATGGGAAATAAAGAAGGAGATACAAAAAGCTCATTTAATTCAGAAACAATAGAACTTTTCTCTTTAATATGTATAGCTGTAATCTCTATTTCAAGCTCTTTTATATTAGCAACAATAAGAGCAGAAAAAACTATTTCTGGTATTAAATATATTCCTTTTGCTTTAGGAATAAGTTATTTAATTTATTTTGTAAGTAGATTTGCTTTAAGCTTTGTAATGGGATCTTTAGTGACAGGATTTTTTTAAACAATAATATTAAAAAGAAAGCATTTCATAATATTATTTTATAATATTAAATTACACTTCTAAAACATTGAAAGGTGAAAATATGAAAAAAATAAATGAAGCAGAATGGGAAATTCCAAAAGAAGGCAATATGAATGTACCAATAAAAATTATTGGAACTGAAAAATTAATTGAACAAATGAAAAGAGACAGAACATTTAATCAAATAAAAAATGTATCAACATTACCAGGGATTATTAAACATGCATTAGTGATGCCTGACGGCCATGAAGGATATGGTTTTCCTATTGGGGGGGTTGCTGCATTTGATTTAGAAACAGGAGTTATACCTCCAGGAGGGGTCGGATATGATATTAATTGTTTAACTGGAGATACAAAAATTCCAACACCATATGGATGGTATCTAAAAATAAAAGATTATAATTTTCTATCTGATATTTCATTAGTAACAAATGGAAATACATATCTATTCAATACTCTTCAAAATTATTTTGTTTCTTCAAAACAAGGCCAATCAAAAGTTAAAAATTTTATGTATAAAGAATATAAAGGTGAAATATATAAAATAAAAACAACTGCTGGAATACTAAAATGTACGGAAGAACACCCTATATTTACTATAAATGGAAAAAAATCAATAGATATTTTAACAATAAAAGATATGATTTTATGCAACCCACATTTAGGGGTAGAATATAAAAAATACAAAGGAATTGAAGAAGATAAAAAATTATCTATATTTAGTAAAATTTTTGGATATCTTCTTGGAGACGGAACAATTTATAAAACTAAAAACAAATTTTATGCAGTAGCTTATGGAACAGAAGAAGACCTTAAAAAAATGTCAATTGATTTAAAATCAATTGGTTATTCTTCAAAAACATATCACAGATTAAGAGACCACTGTATAAAAGGAAAAAGTTTCAAAGCAGATAATTGGGAATTACATATTTATTCAAAGGAATTTATTGAAAAACTAATTAAACTTGGAATGCCTTTAGGAAATAAAACTAAAACAAAATTTGAAATACCTAATTGGATAATAAAAGGACCTAAATGGATAAAAAAACAATTTTTAGCCGGGTATTTTGGAGCAGAAATGTCTAAACCTAAAAGTATGAGTAAAACATGCTTATATTTACCAGATGTAACAATGACAAAAGAAACAAAATTAATAGACAATCTCAGATTTTTTATGCTACAGATAAGCAAAATATTAGAAGAATTTGATATAGAAGTATCAAAAATCTCAATTATTGAAAATGAAAAAGATAAAAGTAGAATACGACTACTTATTAATGGTAAACCTAAAAATTTAATAAAACTTTATTCAAAAATTGGATTTGAATATAATAATAAAAGAGACTTTTTAGCAAAATGTGCAATATTATATTTAAGAAAAAAAATTAAAAATAAAAAAGAGAGGAGTGAATTAGCAAAATGGATTAAAAATAAAAAAGAACAAGGATTTAAAGCTAAAGAAATCAAAAAAATATTAAATGAAAAAATCAACGATAGGTTCATTGAGAGAGCATTTTATGAAAATTGCACTACAAGATTAACTCTTGATTTTCCATCTTTCAAAAACTTTGTCAAAGAACAAAAAGAATATTTTGAAGTTTATGGTACATTAATAGCTGAAATCATATCTATAGAAAAAAGAAAATTTGAAGGAAGAGTTTATGATTTCACTATAGAAAAAGATCACAATTTTGTTGCTAATGGAATTATAGTTTCAAATTGCGGGGTGAGATTAGTAACAACTGGTTTAACTGTGGATCAAGTTAAACCAAAAATTGATGTTTTGATTAAAAAATTATTTGATAATGTCCCATCTGGTGTAGGTTCAAAAAGTAAATTACGTTTAGATGAAAATCAATTAAAAGATGCTTTAATAAACGGAGTAGAATGGGCAGTTAAAAATGGATATGGAAGACAAGAAGATATTGAAAATTGTGAAGAATATGGAAAAATGGAAGGTGCAGATCCATCCGCTATATCACAACAAGCACTAAAAAGAGGAAAACCTCAATTTGGAACATTAGGTGCAGGAAATCATTTCTTAGAAGTTCAGAAAGTAGATGAAATTCTATCTCCAGAAATAGCTGAAAAATTTGGTTTGAAGAAAGACCAAGTTGTTGTAATGATTCATTGCGGTTCAAGAGGATTAGGACATCAAATATGTGGAGATTATATTGATATAATGCTTAGAGCATCTGAAAAATATGGAATAAAATTAGCTGATAAAGAATTATGTTGCGCCCCAATAAAATCTGAAGAAGCACAAAATTATATGAAAGCAATGAAATGTGCTGTTAATTATGCTTTTACAAATAGACAAGTAATAATGCATTGGGTAAGAGAAACTTTTGATGAAGTTTTTGGAAAAGGAACAAGTAATGATATGCATCTAGTATATGATGTTGCACATAATATAGCAAAAATTGAAGAACATGAAGTAGATGGGAAAACAATGAAAGTATGTGTACATAGAAAAGGAGCAACAAGAGCATTTGCAAAAGGAAGGAAAGAATTACCTAAAAAATATATTGATATCGGACAGCCAGTTCTAATACCTGGTAGTATGGGAACTGCATCTTATGTTTTAGTTGGAAAACAAAAAGGAATGGAAGTTTCTTTTGGTTCAACATGTCATGGGGCAGGACGTGTAATGTCAAGATCAGAAGCAATAAGGTCTTTTACTTTTAATCAAATCAAAGAAGAAATGAATGCAAAAGGAATAAAATTATTAGCTGCAGATAGACAAGTAGCACAAGAAGAAGCTTCAGGAGCATATAAAGATGTCGACGAAGTAGTTAAAAGCGTTGCGTTAGCAGATATTAGTGAAATAGTTGTAAAATTAAAACCAATAGGTGTTGTAAAAGGATGAGGTGAAAATATGGAAATATCTATTACAAAATTAGTTGATGAAGGATGGAAATTATATTTAAAAAATTATACTAAATTATTTGTCCCATTTTTATTAATATTAGTATCAACAATAGTATTACTTCTTTCAATGTTTGGGATTGGTTATTTTTCAGTTTTATCATTAACTGACTTTCAAACTAATATTCAATCAATATTTGCTATAGGTATAATAATATTTATATTCATATTAGCAATATCAATAATCACTCAAATGCTTGAATTTTCAGTATATAAACCAATACAAGAGATCATAAACAAGAAAAAACCAACAGATTGGAAAAAGAATTTTAAAAATCAATTTAAAAATACAATAAAAACCATAATTGCAAGTCTAATTATCTTCATTCCTTTATTAATTGCAATTATTTCTTTCGCACTTTCCATTTTTTATTATTCTACAAGTACCCTAATTTTTGCAATAGGTATATTAATCACAATTATCTTAGGATTAATAGGAATTGCCTTATTATTTAGTTCAATGTTTATAGAATACAATATTGTACTAAAAAATATGGGAATTATTGAATCTATTAAAAAAAGTATCAAAACAGTAAGACACAATATTGGAATCTGTTTAGTATACTTGTTTTTTTGGGGTATTCTTAGTTTTATATTATCATTCGTAGGAATGATACCAATTATAGGTATGTTCGTTAATTTGATAATTCAGATATTTATTATAGCTCCTGTATCTATTTTTACGTATATTTTATTAGCAAACAAGCTAATAAAATAAACATCTCCTTTTTAAATTTTTTTATTGTAATAATCTCGGCGAGATTGAATGTTTAGTTGGAATAAAGAAATTGAAGAGATATTAGAAAAATATACTTCGTATAGTATAAATAATGGAAATCTTACAGAATTAGAGATTGAAAAGCTAAAATTGAACTTACTTTTAAAAACAATTGAAAATTCAAAAACTTTAATTGAAACAGAAGAAAGAAGCAAACAAATACAACAAAAAATAC
Organism: Candidatus Micrarchaeia archaeon; assembly: GCA_041653315.1. NCBI lineage: Archaea > Nanobdellati > Microcaldota > Candidatus Micrarchaeia > Candidatus Micrarchaeia archaeon. The sequence goes on from JBAZFO010000003.1 coordinate 60,511, forward strand.
ATGATTTAAGCTATGCATTTGCATTTGCTTCTTTAAAAGATAGAAAAAAGAGAATAAAAACTAGAATAGAAAAAACAGAAGAATTTATAGAGCGAATAAATAATACCTCAACAAAAGGGGAATTTTATGAAGAATTAGTCAAACAAGCAAAGGAAAGGATTGAACAGTATAAAAAAATTGAGGGTATCCCAACTATTGAAAGAAATATTGTTGAATCTGTTTTAAAAAAACAAATTGAAAATAAAGTATCCCAAACTAAAAAACAAATAATAAAAAATGCGATTACTGCTCCTTTAAGACCAGGTAAAGAAGTAAGAGTTTTATTAGATAAAAAAACATTAACTATAATAAATGAAAAAACAAAAATACAATATGAAACTGAAAACGCAAATAAAGAAATTGAAGAAATATTTAAGATTAGAAATTTATTTGGTGTTTCATTAAACGAATTATATTCTCCTTTGGTTATAGATATCAAAAAACAAGAGGATAATATAAAAATGGACATAACAGAAAAAATATTTGAAGGAAATAAAATAAAAACTAAAAATCATTCAGTTTTATTTGAAGCATAAGTTTAAAAACACCTATTTATTTAATAATAATATCGAGATGTGAGCTTTAAGCTTGAATCGACTAATTCATAGAGGTGAGTTCCATGGGATTATATACCTGGATAAAGAAAAGTTTTCAAAATGAGTATAAAACAGGAAGTTTAGAATATAAACAAAGACTTCAAGATTGGAGAAAAGAAGGAGTAATTACTTATGTTGGAAAACCAACAAATATTGCAAGAGCAAGATCCTTAGGATATAAAGCAAAAGAAGGTTTTTTTGTAGTTAGAGTAAAAACTAAAAAAGGTAGAAGAGCAAGAAGTGCACCTGTTGGGGGTAGAAAACCAAGTAAAAATTTTAAATACATTTCCCCAGGAAAATCATATCAAGCTCAGGCAGAAGAAAAAGCTGCAAGAAAATATTCAACTAGGGAAGTACTTAATTCCTATTGGGTAGGAGAAGATGGGCAACAAAAATATTTCGAAGTAATAATGTATGATTCTACTTTAAATACAATACCAAAAGAATTAAGAAATAAAAAAGGTAGAGCATTTAGAGGATTAACAAGTATTGGCAAAAAACACAGAAGTATGAGACATAGAGGAAAAGGCATGAATAGGCCAGTAAGATAAGATTACTATGTACAATATTGTTTTAAATAAAATAAAGGAAAATTTTGATTTTGAGGAACTTTTCCTTTATACCTCTTTTTCTATTTTTAAAACAGATAAAATAAGAATCGCATGTTCCCAATGTAAAAAAAATAAAATTATATACTTAGAAACATACGAGCCTTCAATGGAAATAATTCAAAAACTTAAAGAAAAAAAAAGTATTTTACTTATAAATTTATTAGATATAATAAATAAAGAAGGCCCAAATAGAAGTATTTTAATAAATAGAATAAAATTATTATTAAAATTATGTATAAAATATAAAATAGAATTTATATTTTCTTTTTTAGCTTTAAATGAAATGGAAATGAGAACTTTTAAAGAAGGTATTGCGCTTGGGGTTTTATTAGGTTTAAAACCAATTCAAGCTAAAAATGCATTTATTAATATTAAAAAATTAACTGAAAAAGAGGAATAAAAAAATGGGAATAAAGCCTACTGCAAGAATGAAAAAGAGATATATTGCATTTCAAGTTATTGGAAAAGATGCAGATAAAATTAGTGATATTGAAATTAAAAATACATTTTATTCTATTCTTAATCAGCTTTATGGAGAAATTGGTTTTTCAAATTTAGGTTTTAATTTAATTGAATATAAAGAAAAAAAAGGAATAGTTCGTTTTAGAAGACAAGAATTAGAAAAAGCAATATCTAGTTTTGCATTTATAAAAAATATAAACAACAAAGAAGCTCGTTTATCTCCTTTAAGTACTAGTGGAAGTTTAAAAAAATTAAGAGAAAAGTTATAATTCTTGTTCTAATTCATTTAATACTCTTTTAAGATTATATAATTTACCTAAAACAAATGGGTCTTCTGTTTTTTCATATATTACTTGATAATATTCCTTTCTATTAGAAAAAGCTAAAAATAAATCTCTTTTTAAATTTAAAAAATCAATATAATTTTTATCAGAATCTAATTTATTTTGCATAAAGGGTTTTAACTCTTCAGTAATATATCTTAATTTAAATAGACAATCTAAATTCTTTCCAAGTTTCGTTAATTCTAATGCTTTTTTAGAAGCCAACAATAAATTTTTAGATGCAAATAACATTCTTTCAATATACAAGTCTTCTGAAATATCTGTATCCAAAGATAATAATTTTGAAGATTTTAAAGCAAATTTTGCTGCTTTCGCAAACTGATTATTCTCTGCAAAATATTCTGCTAACTCCCATAGATGATTGGATAACTTATTTTTTGAAGAAATTGAATTACCACCAAATATTTTTGCACTCAAAATTTTAGTATTTAAAAAAATTTGAATTGCCCTATCTTGTAAAGGTACTGGAAAAAAATCTCTTTGTATTTTTGTATTAATTTCTGATAACATATTTACACTTCCATTATTAACTTATATTCCATATATTCTTTTAAAACTAGTATTTCTTCCTTCTTTTATTTCCTCCTCAGTTAATTCAACATCTTCAACATAACTTAAGAATTTTTCTATTTGTTCTAATTTCTTTTCGCTATTTAAGTTTTCAAAACAATCTTTTGCACACAAAAGCATCATTTTAGCCAATTTTCTTTCTTGCTCTCCTCCTTTATTTAATAAAACCTTTGCTCTTCTTAAACAGATATCTCCTGCTGAATTATATTTTAATAAGGATTTTTTTCTTTTTGCTACTTCAAATCTATGATTTGAAAAAGCTAATTCACTTAACATTTTTGCTTGTATCCAAACATACATTCTTTCTCTTAAAGTTAATTCAGATATAATAAACTCTTTAGGTTCTGTAAATCTACTTACCAAATTAAACACCTCTCTAATTAATATTAGTTTTGTGTTAAAATATATATTTAGTTGTATTTAAAAAGGTTTTTATATGGGGATTTATAAAAAAACGCTGGAGCAAATAAAATTTGCTTGGTGCATTTTTTCTACAGAAAAAATAGCGCCGAGGGAGGGATTTATTCAATTTCTTTCTTTTTGGTTAAGCTTTTTCTTTCTTTTTAAAGAAAGAAAAAGGTTATTGAACCCCCAAGTCCGTGAAGACACACGATTTCTTATTTTTATTTTGTTTTCTTTTCTTTGCTTAAGCTTTCTTTTCTTTTCCAAAAGAAAAGAAAGGTTATTCCAGTCGTGCGCACTACCAGATTATGCGACCTCGGCATTACTATGACGAGGGTTGTAAGCTTTGCTTACTTTACCTCGGCATGAATATAATATATGACGGAGGATTTTCATGAAATGAAAACTGACCTCGGCATAATTATTAATAAACAATAATTAACTACAGAAATTATAATAATAAGACTTTAAAAATTAACCGGATGAAAAAATCAAGATATTTAAAAAGTAGTTAATTAAGATATCCTCTTTATTATTTTAATTATCTAAACTCTATTGATTCTGGAGTATGTACTCTGTAATATCTTCCGAGTTTACATATCAATCCATTAATCTCCATAGACATTTGATCAGATCTATCTTTAGAATATGCATAACGCGTTTTACAGAAAGAGGGAACATCAGAAAAAAAATTAGTATCTACAATCCGAGTATGTTTCAAAAATTTTGGTTGAATAAAACCATGAGAATCATAAGTTGTAATAAATTTAGATTCAATAAACATATTCAAAACTACCTCTAACCCATAACCTATTCTTTTAACTACCTCTGGTTTTTCATTTTTATCTATTACAATTCCAGTAATTAAATAAAACCAAGGTATGATTGATTTTTTTCGTCTAAAAATTTGTTTAAATAGTTGAAACCAAGAGATTTTCTTTTTATCATCTAAAATAGGTTCTAATGCCTTAATTCTTAAAGCTCTTTGGCCACTTAAATAAGTGATGCTCTCCTTTGTTGTTCCAATTGTCATATTTATGTTTTCATTATTTAATATTGGATTAATAAGCATATCAATTTGTTCTTCTGAAACCTTTAGTAAATCAGCATCCAACATTAAAATTATATCTGCGCCCATTTGATAAGATGCTTTTGCTGCGCAATAAAATGCAAATGCTTTTCCCATATTTTCAGGTAAAACAATATTAATAAAACCGGGATTTTCTAAATAAGCTTCTAATTTTCTCTGTGAACTATCTTTACTTCCATCATTAATTGCTATTATGCCATCTATTTTCCCTTCATTCAACATATCATTTAAAGGATTAAGTGTTTTATGTAAATTTTTAGCTTCATTATAAACTGGCACAATTGCCATTATTTTATGTGGCTTTTTGGCTGTTTTTTGAGATTTCATATTAAAAGATGTGTTTTTGGGTGTTTATAAATGTAATGTTTTATATAAAAAAAGTATAATTATTTAAATAAAATAATAAAAATTAAATAGAAAAATAAAAAAATAGAAAAATAAAAAATAAGAAAAATAAAAAAAGATTTGGCCTAGATTATTGAAAATCTTTCTTTTTTATGTTCTGTTGGTGCACCGGGACCACCTATTTTTTCTACTTTTTCTGTTTTTCTTGCTTGCACAAGTATCTCATTTGCATCTGGAGGTAAAAGTTCTCCTTGTGTTATTTTGCCTGCCTCAGCTCTTTGTACCATATACCCAACAATAATATCTACACATTTATCGGGTGAATTAATACCTAATTCGTCTTTTATATATTCTAATGCAAATGCGGCTTCGGCCCTTAAATATTCCTCCAAAGAAGGAGTATATATAATTGAAGTCAAAATTCCAACTCTGTCCTCAATCCCCGTATTTTCTTTTAAACCTTCAATTCCCTCAAGTAACGCTCCTTCAAATCCCTTTCTTAATTCTGGACTAAATCTTTCTTCATCTTGTATTTGGCGTGCAATTAGTATTAATTCTCCTTGATAAGCTAGGGTGCGAGCAGCCGTCAAATAAGCCCTGGTTTTAAGTTTTTTTTGTTCTGGCGTAGCTTCTGAAAAATGCTTAATAGACTCTATCTCTCCTCTTTTTGCTAAAGCCATCATTCCTTTTGCTTTTATTACATCATTTATTTCTGCAGATGCTAAAGAAATTGCAAAAATTTCTGGATACATACATATCGTACGTTTATTGTCGCAACAATCAAAAATGTTTCCTAATTCTTCTTCTGCTTTCTTAATTAGCTCTTCACTTCTTTTATTGGGGTCCTCTGTATTTATGTTTATTATCTCTAATATTTCTTCTGATTTTCCCATTCTTCCATATGCTTTAATATATATCTCGCTTAATCTCTCATTTAGTAAATTATTCTCTAATAGATAGGTTAAATATAAATCAACTGCCGTATCACTAACTATATTCATATCTAATATAAAATTAATTGCTATCTCTAAACTATCTTCAATTTTTTCTTTTAATTTTCCAATGCGAAATTCTTCTTTTCCCCATATCCCACATAAGATAGATAATTCTCCTTTTGATCCTAATTTTTCAATAATAAAACTAAGTGCTGCATTTATTCTTTTTATCTCTTTATCTTTACCTTGGTTCTTAATTAATAACATATGTAATGGATCTATATATTCACTTTTTTTACACTTTTTAATAAATAAAGATACAGTATCTTCACTTAATAAATCAAATTTCTTTTCAATTATAACTGTTATTATATCTTTCCATTTTTTACTTATAGATATCTCTCCAATTCTTCTTAAGATTAGATCAGTTAATCTATTTTCGTTTATTAATGAAATTAACATAACTTTTTCTGTATTTTTTATATCATCACTTTTTAAACTCTCACTAATCTTTTTAATTACTATTCTTTCTATAGTTTTTTTGATTTTTTTACTCATTAATTCATCATAAAAAACATGTTCAAAAAAAGGTATAAAATTAAATAAATATGTCTCATTTTTTTCTATTGCTTCAATAAAATATATTTCAATAAATTCTTTATCTTCTAGTGTTTTTGCTTGTTTATATACACTTTTTAAATCTGCTAATGCCCCTTTATCTCTAAGAGATTCTAAAGCTTGTATAAACTCCACTCTACTAACCATTCTATCCCCCCACAACACTTAGTATCTCTTATATTATGTGGTTTATTTTTTAAAGGTTTGTATAATTCATTTTTTATAACAACAAAATATATTTATTAAAGATAAATAAAATAATGAAAATTAAAATGAAACAGTAGTGTAATAAAAATTAAATAGAAAGAAAATAAAAAATAAGAAAAAGAAGTTAATCCAAAGTGATTCTTACATAAACATCATCGGGAACTTTAACACGCATAATTTGTCTTAAAGTTCTTTCATCTCCTTTGACATCTATAAGGCGTTTATGAATGCGCATTTCCCAGTGTTCATAGGTTTCTGTTCCATCTCCACATGGACTTTTCCTTGTTCCAACTTTCATTTTCTTAGTAGGTAAAGGAACAGGTCCTTTAATTGGTACACCTGTTATTTTTGCAATCTCAATTATTTGAGAGCAAACATCCTCTAATTTTTGTGGATCTTTTCCTATGAGTTTTATTCGCGCATTCGCCATTTAATCACTTATGCCTTTTTAGGTTCTACTTCTAGAACAACACCAGCTGCTACTGTTTGACCCATATCTCTTATAGCAAATCTTCCAAGTGGGCCATAGTCTTTGTATGTTTCAATTACAACTGGTTTTAAAGGTTTAAATTTAATTATTGCAATATCTCCTGTTTTTACAAAATCTGGATTTTTTTCTGCTGTTGCTCCAGTCTTTGGATCCTTTTTCTCTAAAATCTCAATTACTTGACAAGGTAATTGTGCAGTATGTATATGGAATACTGGTGTATAACCCTTTCCAATTGCTGTTGGATGATCTAAAACAACAACTTGTGCAGTGAATGTTTCTGCTACTGTTGGGGGCCTTTCTGCAGGTCCTACAACATAACCTCTTTTAATTGCAGTTTTATCTACACCTTTTACATTAAATCCAATATTATCTCCAGGTCCTGCTGAAGATAATTCTTGATGATGCATTTCCATTTTCTTTACATCTGTTTTAATTCCAGAAGGCATAATTGAAATTGCCATACCTGGTTTAATTATTCCAGTTTCAACTCTTCCTACAGGTACTGTTCCATGTCCGGTAATTGTATAAACATCTTGAATTGGTAATCTTAGATCTTTATCAGTTGGTTTTGCTGGTGGAACAAATGAATCTAACAATTTAACTAGACATTCACCTTTATACCAAGGCATATTTTCACTTTTTGCTGTTATATTGTCTCCTTTATATGCTGAAATTGGTATAAAATTAACTTTTGATACATCATAACCAATTGATTTAAGCATTTTTGACATTTCTTCTTTAATTTCATTAAATTTACCTTCATCATAATTTACAACATCCATCTTATTCACTGCTATTGCAATTTGATTAATACCTAATACTTTTGATAAGAATGCGTGTTCTTTTGTTTGAGGCATTGGTCCTTCTCTTGCAGATACAACTAAAACTGCTGCATCAGCTTGTGAAGCTCCAGTAATCATGTTTTTAACAAAATCTCTATGCCCTGGTGCATCAATGATTGTAAAATAATATTTATCAGTATTAAATTCTTTATGGTTAACTTCAATTGTAACTCCTCTTTCTCTTTCTGCTTTTAATGTATCCATTGTATAAGCGAATTCAAAAGTTGCTTTACCATATTTTTCTGCTTCATCTCTTAATTTTTTTAATTGCTGTTCTGGTAATGCTTTTGTATCAAATAGGATTCTACCTACTGTTGTTGATTTACCATGGTCTACGTGACCAATAAAAATTAAATTCATATGTTCTTTATCTGCCATTATATAGCACCTCCACTTTATCATTTTTTAAAAATACTTCTAAACGTTCTGCAAACGAGACAGAATTTAGTATTGTTTATTTAAGTATAAGTATTTAAAAATGTTTCGTAAGTTTTAGCAAACATATAATATATTCTACTCTTTATTTTGATTATTTAAAATATTAAGAACTTCTTCTATAGATTTATTTAACTCTTCAGCAATAAGAGTCACTGGGATATTATATTTAATATGTAATTTTAATCTATGATTAGGATCATTAATAATTGCTTTTAATTTTTCTTTTGCTTTATCTGAGAATAATTCTGGTTTTTCAGTAGCAATATATTTTATAATTCTTGAAAAAGTTCCAGAAGGATTTGCAAGAAGTAATGGATCATCAAATAAATCAATTATTTTTTCAATAATTTCTGGGGTTGCAATTTCAATTTTTTCTTCTAATACTTTAACAATCATGTTTATTTTTTTATTATCTACAAAAAAGATATTCATTTCAGCCCCCGTCTCTCTAGTCATTGATAATTCAACCACTTCTTCTAAATTTTTAGTGGTAAATAAATTGGGATTATTTATTAAAATGTCATATACATTAATTTTACTTGTAAATGGAGAATAATGATCAATAATTGGATTAAAATTGTCATACCAAAAATAATCAATAAGTATTGAAAGTCCTTTTTCTGTTAATTCAGGATCTTTTTTCATTAAACTTATTACTAAATTTAATAAAAAGAATTCTCTAATTTTTCTGCTTTCTATTAGTGATTCTGTTAAATTAAATATCTCCTTAGAAAGACTCGGGATGTGCTTAGTCATGTATAATAAAATATATAAAAATTCTTTTGAATTAGGTCCTTCTATTCCTTTTTCTATGTACTCAACACTATTTAAAAATAATTCGGGTCTTTTAGAAAGTAAAACAGTTAAAACATCATATAATTCTGGAGTTTTTATATTATTTTCTAGTATACAATTAACCATTTCTTCAGTTCCTAATTCTGGTTTTGCTTTCAAAACTATTTCAATAGAATCTAAAATTAAATTTATAAAAACAGGTTTCCCTTTCCAAGATACTTTATGAATAAAATTTAAAAGATCCATTATATTCTTGGTATCAAACAGTTCAGGGTTTGATTCAGCCCTTAAGTGTATTGCATCGGCATGTATAAAATCATTATACATAAATGAATACCTTAAAGTTAAATATATATTTTCTGTGAAAAAATCCAAAAATGATTTATCAGGTATAGCATTTTCTGATTTAAAATATTGAAGATATAATTCTAATGCATTTTTCTTAGCTATTGGATTATTAAACAAAGATACTAATAAGTCAGTATTCAATAAAAATTCTCTTCTGTTTTCATAAGATTGTTGTGCATAACCAGTAGAAGAATGATGCATCAATATATATTTATCATAAATAAAATCTTTACATCCTCTTGTTAATTTTAAATCTGTTAAACCTGCCATAAGTACACGAATTTCAATTCTTTCCCAAGGAACAAAATCTGTATTTTTTAACTTTTTAATATACTCTTGTTCTAATTCTAAAAATCTTCCAAATGCCCCATATTCTGGGAAATATTTTGTATATTTAGTATAAAGTTCTTTCATAGCCTCTTCGTTTTTTGAATCTAAAACACTTTCCATAGCAGAAAATAAAGCTCTTTCAAGCGCATTATTCGGATCATTTTCTTTAAAATATTTTATTTGTTGGTCTGTAAATTCTAAATAATTAAATTTAAAATTTGTTTATTATAATATCTTTTATCTTTATCATTGCTTATATTCTCATTTGCTAATAATAAATCATTTATTAATAATTCTTTTTGGTCTAAAAATTCAATAAAATTACAAAATAAATCAACTGTATTGCTAAATATAGATTGGGAACCCTTCTCAAATAAAGTATTAAAATTATTAATATGCGTGTCTGTAAAAATTACTGAGTTATTTTTTGCTAAATTTTTAAATATATCAAAAAATAATTCATCATTCTCTTGGTATATATTAAGATAAATTGGTGGGGCAGCTAGATATCCAAAAAGAACATCTATTTGATTTTCATTAAATAATTCTGATTTATGA
>JBAZFO010000004.1 GCA_041653315.1 Candidatus Micrarchaeia archaeon
GATTGAGTAGCCCGCCTTGACCCGGTAAACCGCCTGTGTCGCCTGTTGCTGCATTATCGGCCCCTTAAACGCTGAACTCCACGTCGTTAACCTGAGTCACCGGCAGGATGGCGGCGGCCATGAGGATGATGACGGCAGCGCCTTCCATAACCGCCACTCCGCCCGTATCTAGGACCCGGAGATAGCGTTGCCGTTCCCGCAGGTTCACCCGGCCCACGTAGACGGTGTTGTCGTTGCTTGCGGTAATGGCCGTGAAGGCGGCGTCGGTAACGTCGGCGTAGGCGTCAGCGACGGCGTTGTCTCCCGATTCCTGGACCTTAAAGACGTGGGAGCCAGACCCGGTTACTGCGCCGGCGGCAATAACAATCAGGGCCTCATCGAAGCCCCGACAATCCACTCCGGCACCCTCATTGGCCCCGACCTGGAGAGACTGAGGTAAAAGGCTATGAATCGCCTTGATTTCTTCGTGTGCGGTATATTTCGGCATTTGCGTTTCTCCTTATGCTATATGGTAACGGGGACCGGAACCCTCTCTGGCAGCCTGACCCCCTTTCAGGGTTTATCGGGGTTAGGCCGCGGCGATCCGGGCGGTGTTGCAGAGACAGAAGCTCTCGGCGTGCCGCAGGGCGATGTCCACCTGAGTGATGATCCGCACCCAGGTCTGATCGAAGGCGAAGGAAGTACCGGCCACGTTGGAGCCCAGGATTTCAAACCCCAGCCACTGGCCGATGAGCATTTCCGCCCAATTGCCGAAGAAAATCTCCGTGCAGTTGGTGGAGCCGCCGGTCACCAGGTTAATGGGGAGTTCCGTGGTGTTGGCAAAGGGATAACCCAGGACCGCCTGCAACTGCGCATCGGTCAAGGGCAGCATGGGGTACTCGCCGCCAGTGTCGCCGGAGAAATACGGGTTACGCAACTTCTTGAGCACCCGCTTGATAGCCGGATGGAAGATGAAACCCAGCTTGCCGCGCAGGGCCTTGTCAACCGACAGTTCATACTCCATGTCGGGCCAGGGATTGACAAAGTCGGGGACTGCCCCGGAGCCGGTGCCCAGGGTCACGGTATTGATCCCCGAAGTATTGGCCACCCCCAGGGGCTGGTTCTCGGAACCGATGCCCCGCAGGCCCGCCGTGTCCACTGCCAGGGCCGCGCCCATCGCCAGGTCCTGGCGCACCATGGATTCAGCGTCCGGGCTGGACATGCGCACCAGTTCATTGCTGATTTGCACCATGCCGGTGAGTTTCTTGGGCACCATCTTGAGCTGGCCGACTTCCAGCATGGAGGCGATGATTTCCTTGTTTTCGCCGGTCCAGTAGAAGCTGGCGCCGCCAGTCTGCTTAGCGAAGACCACCGGGGCGCTCACCAGGCCGGAAATGAGCCGGGCACCCATGCGCACACAGACAGCCTCTTCCCTGAACATCTCGATAAACTCCGGCATGGCTTGCATGGGGACCAGATAGCCGCCTTCGCTGTCGGTCCCGGTGCTCATGGCTTTGGTGGTTTTGAAGACCTCCGCCTCCAGGCCGGCACCGAAAGCGTCCCATTCATCCATGGCCTTGCCGGAGCGGATAGCCCGCAATGCCCGGCAGATGGAGAAAGACTTTTTCTCCAGGTCCAGCCCGGGCACATCGGCCCACTTACGGGTCTTGCCCTGGGTTTCGATTTCCTTGAGGCGGGTTTCCAGTTCCCCGTATTTGGTCTGGAGTTCGGGGAACATTTTGAAGGCGTCGAGAATGGTGAGGGGCTTGTCGTCAACACCCTTTACCGTCTCGGCGAGTTTGGCCTGAATATCTGCGAGGAGTTCCTTGATTTTATCCATATCGGCTCCTATGATTTGCACACCGTAAGGTGCAGGTTTTGGGTTAAAGTGCGCAGTTCTTCTATTTCCGCTCCCGCTTCTGCTTCTTCCGCCTCTCCCGCTTGTCTCTCCCCATGAGGCTGTTCGCCGGGGTTCAACGCGAGAGAGTAAATGCTTTCTTTTCCGGTTTTATTTTCGGGTGACGCGTCCTTGCCTTCTTCCGCTGCCGCCGAATCCAGAACCTGTTGGATCATGGCTTGGGCGTTCTTTAAGGCCGTCTTGTTCTTGGCGGAAAGGACGGCCCCGGCTTTGGAAATAATCGAAATGTCGAGTTGCTTGTCGAATTGCTCATGAAATAATTTCAGGGAATCCTTTCTAATCGCCTCAAGCTGCTTTTCATCTAGAACCAGGGACATTGTGAGGGGGACCTGTGCTTTGGTTTCGGCAAGCTCGGCCCCAAGGTCGGCCACCTTTTTGCGGAGGTCCGCAATAAGGTCTTCCCCGGTCTTTTCGTCAACAGGCGCACAGATATGTACCGTCCCCGCCGGAAATTCGGCCCCGCAGGTCCTGCATTTGCAAGTTCCGTATTCCGACAGATCAAGTGCATTGGCCTGATCTTCCGAAATCACCCCCTTCTGCACCGCATTCATCAGGGCGTAGGGGTTCGCTGGCACCGGCACGGCGGAGAGTTCGTAGAGGTCCTGCTTCGTGTATTTGGTGCCCGTCCGGGGCCGATAGCCCTGTTCATCCGGTTCGCCCAAGATCGGCTCCCATTCCATACCCTGGAACCCGACAGAGGTGGCCCGTAAGAAGCCTCCCAGGTAGAGCTTGTAGACCGTCTCCGGCGTCGGGACATGGGAAGGCCAGCCGGCTACGTTGACTTCTTCATCCTTGGGAAAATAGACTTGGAAGGCCAGTACCCCGTCCGCCTTAGCAACCTTCCGGGTCGTACCCACCGGGGGGACGCTGTAATTGTGAGCCCACAGGAACTGAGGATTTTTCAGGTAGTGCTTCAGGTCCCAGCCTTCCACCTCGATGATATCGCCGTAGCGGTCCACGTCCGCCGTGGAGCCGATGAATTCCAAGATCCGATCTTCCGGGTTGCCGACCTGGCGGACCTGAAAATCAAGTGCCTTGTGGGTTAGCTTCATGGCCATCCTCCTTCTCATAAATCGGCGTTAGCCAGGTGACGGGGGTGGAGACTCTCTCGCCTACCTGGCCGAATATGAAGACAAATTCCTTGGTTTCGGGGTCCTGAAACGCATTAACCAGGTCGAGCCCGGCAGGGACGGCATCCTCAACCAGTCGAATCCTGAAGGTTTCCCCGGAAATCGTGATCCCGGCCTTGAACAGGATAGCCAGGATATGAGGGTTGATCTTGACGCCGCAGCGCTCAGACATCCGCAGCCCCCTTCTGGTAGGACCGCCGCACCGCCGGCGTCATGTTGGCCCAATCTTTCGGATATCTGATCTTCATGGCCGGTTGCCGCCGCGGGGCCGGATTGATGGTCAAGGGCGCCTCGCAGGTATGACAGGGGAAATCAGGAAGACAGAAATCGCTCAACTGATTTTCGAGGCAATGAAAGAAGCTCATTTCCACCCCATAGCCCTTGCATAAAAATCGGTCAGCGCTCATTATTCACCCACCACAGGAATGCCCACGCAACGGCAGTTGTGTGAAACAAAACCTTTGGCGATATAGCTTTCATCTTCTTCTACTGCAAAGTTATAAAGACGGCGCGATTTTTTAAGTCCCCATATCTTGACTTCCGTAATCTCAACCGCTACCTGCTCATAAGTTCCGGCATGGTTGAGGGTAAGTAGGTTAAAATATTCCCATTCAGGACCGCCCGGATTACCGTAAAAAACGTGCGCTATCTGATGATCTGGATATTGGGTCAAAATTTCAAGATCGCGGCGACGGTCTTTCTGCTGGTCAGAATGGAAAGCAGCAGAATCGCATTCAATGAACAGTTTGTCTTCCGGACAATAAAAATCTATCCGGCGACGGCCTATGCAGAATTGTTGCTTAAAAGGGAGCCCCTTCTTTTTAAGAAACCTAGCCATACTTCTTTCCAGGCTTGAGCCTTTCCATGAGGCGCGCCCCATTGCCTTGAAGGCCCCAGCTTTTAACATCTCAAGCCGAGAACCCCATTTTTGCTCAATCCCCCTCAACACTTTTTTATGAAAATCGCTTCCTGGGGTTCGGTCAACCGCGGCAAAAAACCCGCCTGGGCCATATTTGCCAAAGGCAACTTCCCGGGCCTTCTTAGTAATTTCATCCGGTTCCCTGACTCCTGCCGCATATTCTCGATTTAGTTGAGCACTGGTTTTTCGACTTATATTTTCCCGGTGGGCCGGGCTACTCCATTGCCCATCGGTAATCTTCTTGCTCAGACAGGAACGGTTGCAGTAGCCAAGCCAATAAGGAATTGGGGCGCCGCAATATTTACAGAAAGCGGCCATGACCATGATCTTGTTACCAGGCTGAATATCGTGGGCATGTTTCCAGGAACCGTCAGCCATTAAAAAGCGGTGGTTTGGCGTAATGGTTATGCCACGCTTGCTTTTTTCCCGGTCTCCTGTCGGAATTAGCCTAATTACTTCGCCCATGTAAGACAGTTGGGGAGAAAGGCGGGTGACTTTTCTAAAGCGGTTTTGGTGAGTCAAAACCATATCCCCGGGGCGAATCTTGCCAATAGATTTCCATCCACTATCCGTAAAGATTGGAATTTGGTGATCAACAAAGCAGCTAATCACTTCCCCCGCCGTGCCCTCCGGGTCGCAAGGATACCGGCAGCCGTTCGGGAAGGTCTGTCCCCGCTTACGCTGCATCCCGGCCTGCGCTGCATGGGTGTCCCGGACCTCGCCGTCCCCCGCCGTGCCCCACTCGATGTTTTCAACCTTGAGCTTGTCCATGGCCGCATCACGGGCCGCGGCCATGCACTGGCCCGTTTCGGTCCTGGCGATGGTCAGGCTCCGGGATTCAGTGAAATTGAAGACCTCGCGAACGCGCTCCTGCAACTGCCCCGCCGACTCGGTATTTGCCAGCCCCTCAGAGATAGTCTCCCGGAGCTTTTCCCGGGTCAGGTCGTTGATCTGCACGACCTTGATGAGCTTGTCCTGCAATACCTCCAGGGCGGCGCTGTCCTGAATGACGAACTCGCCAGCATCAACGCCCAGCTCGGCGTAAATATCGCTCCCGGCTTCCTGTCCGGCGTTCAGGTAGAGCGGCCAGATTTTAGCCCTGAGCTTGCCGTTTGCCTCTGTCAGGTTAAACAGGAGGTCGTCGGGGTCCATCGGAGTTTCCCGTACAAGGCCCTTGTCGCCCAGCTTGTCGGAGATGAGCTTGAGCTGGAGCTTGCGCTGATCATAGAAATAGCTTTTGATCTTCCCCCGGAATTTCTCTTCTATGGCGGTGCGCAGCTTGTTGTACTTCTGCCAGTAGCTCTTGGCGTCGCGCCGGGCCGGGGCCGGGAGGGCCTTGCGGGGTAAGTCCTGGACTGACAATACCTGTGCTTTCTGAGGTTCGGCGGCCGGGGCCGGGGCCTGAATTGAACCGGCCGGCTGCAAGTTGAAAGGGAGGTAACCAACATTGCCGCCGTCGATCTCCGGGAGGCCCATGTCCAGATGCTCGTTAATCACGTTGGCCGGGTAGCCCATAGCGAACAACTTTTGAGCCTGGCCCAGGAGTATGTCCCGATCTTCCTGTAGGGCCGGGATGGATTTGCGGTCGAACTCCGGCCAGACCCCCCCCGTGATGGTATGGCAAAGCTGGCCCCATAACCCCATTTCAATCAGGGTCATGTACGGGTCGAGGGTTGTCTCCCAAAAGCGTTTCCGGGCCACCTTATCCTTGGCGTAGGACCCGGTATCATCCTCGATGCCAAGCTCGCCTTTGGGGACCTTGTAGATGCCGCCCAATATTTCATCCCGGTTGAGCTTGCGTCCCTCCAGGAAGAGCATGTCAGATTGGGATATACCGGTCTGTTTATAGGTGATCCCGCCTTCCAGGAGGGCTATCTCATGGGCCTTATCGACGCCCTGGTGCCGGTCGTTCCATTGAGCCAGGAGACGGTCGAACTCCTCTTGTATGAGGTTTTCTTTACTCTCCAGGACCCCGCCCGGCTGTGCCCCGTTGACGAAAAAGTTCCGGTTGTATTTGGCGGCGTAGTAATCCTGTTCAAGGCTCAGTCGGGCAACCTCAAGAGGGGAGAGCCCCCGGTAATCATCGTAGGGATTGAACCGCTTGATATGGACAACCTCATGGGGCAGTAGCGGGAGCGGCTTCGTCTTACCACGATAAATCCAGCCCCGGATCAGGCCGCCCTCGCCGGGAACGTGCTGAAAGCGGCCCGGATGAAAGGTCCAGATTTCCTTGGGAACTTGGGTGGCATTTTCCCGGTCCAGGATATAGATAGACTCCCCGGTGATCCCCAGGAAGATCAGGGTAGCTTCGATAAGCTGGTACGTGCTCATCATGGGATTCGGAGTTTCAAAGAGCTTCACCAGGGGGCCGGACTCGACCAGGCGCTTGTCCTTTTTGGTACCGGTGTAGAAGCTCAGGGGCACCCCGGCGATGTTCTGGGAGATGGCATTAACACAGGCATAGACCCAGACGTGTTGGGCGTAGGGGCGCGTGACGCCGCTCAGGAGGTGCGACCATCCGGTGAAGGGAGTGGCGAAGAACATCTGCTCGATGGCGCCGAAGTTGGGGGAGGTGAGGGTGGCGGGGTCGGCCTGGCGCACTACCAGGTCACGGCCTGCCCCAGCGCCCCCGTCTCCGAAACCGCTTAATCTCTGGATGTAGTCGAATCCCCGGCTGATGAGTCCCATATAGGAAAAACTATCGGGGAAAAAATCATATTATGTCACAGGGCATTTGTGATTTTGGGGATTTTTATTGATGTAGGGTAATGGATTGATTATTCAGGCGAACTCATTTTGTGGAGAGGGTATTTTCCGGGCCAGGACGGCCCTTGGGATTTTTTGGCATGATATTTGACGTGGGGGTTTTGAGCAAAAAAAAGAGCCGGAGCCCCGAAGGGCCCCGGCTGAAAGTGTTACGTCATGTGGCGTCATGTTACGTCATGTCGTGACACTGCGCCACACCGAACAACATGGGTTGGGTGTTGTCGGGGATATTGTGAATCTCCCGATCTATCTGCCAATGATTTTTTATAAGCGACTCTTCTGCCGGAGTGATCAGGTCCCAGCCGGTGAGTTGTTCCACCTGCTTTAATTTGGCATAGAGCTTTTTTCTGATCTCCACCAGGAAGGGGCCGCAACCGACCGTGCCGTTTCGTCTGATCCGGGAGCGGTAGGCCTTGGTGTTGGCCGTGTTGACCAGGATTTCCTTGAATTCCTTCAAGGCGTGGTAGCGTTCGGCGTCCTGGGTATGAAAGCCGATCAATTCGAGCTGAGTGGATTTCTGCAGCGGGCAGGCCCAACAGCCATACCGGGCGTTGCCGACACAGACGCCGGCCTTTTCGCCATAGACGCACTCGTCCGAAGAGTATTTATAGACGTTGATCAGGTCGGTATGGTCGCCCCAGGGGCAGGGCTCTGTCATGAGGTATTCCCAGACATCATGAGCGGTCCAGTCCAGGATAGGGGCGTAATGGTTCGGCTTGTAATTCTTGGCCTTGTATATCCTGGCCCGCAGGGCGCTCTCAGAGCTTCTGACCCCGACAAAGACGGTGTACTCCTGGCCAGCGGTAACCTGCTTGATGTAATTTTTGATCGGGTCTATTTTGAGCTTCCCCGTGCACCATCTAAAACCCATGTGAGCGGCCGGGTAACCCATGCCCAGGACGGATACCCAAAAGGAGCCGCTTAATTCAGGGTGGACCGTGACCAGTTTGGCATTGATGCCGACCTGATCGATATAAGCCTGGATGCGCCCTTTGGTATGCTCGACATATTCCTGGAAATAGGGAATTTCCATGAGGGTGTCCGACGTGACTATATGCAGCGCCTTGCCGGTCCCCGCAATGGCCGTAATGGCCCCTTGCAGAACAACCGAGCTGTCTTTCCCGCCAGAAAATGAGACGATGTTGACCTCCCGCAGTTGCTGGCGAATTTCATTGATCATTGTACCGCTCATTTCACTGCACCGCCCTTGCCGCCTCTAAAAACGCCTCAGCAGCTTGCGAGTCCACGACTTCAAAGACAATCTCATCTCCGGAGCCGTCTTCAAACTTGGCTATGCGACGGCCCAGGTCATCCGTCCAGGCGCAGATAAAACGCCAATTTTGGTCAAAGGTGATCGTGATGATTTGCTGCCCATTATTTCCCATTCTTAATCTCCGGTTCCTTCATAGGGCACCTAAACCGCGGACAGGCACAAATCTCGCATACACACTCCCCGGTTCCGGTACAGACTTCACGGTAATTAGGGCAATCTGATTGCTTCGTGATGCTGTCCTTGAAAAACTTTGCATCGGCCAACCAATACCGGATGGCATAGCCGATAGCGTCTTGCATTTCATGACACACATCGAACAGGGATTCTTCTTCTTTGAGGTTGTTGTTAATGGCATGGTAAATTTCTTTATCGCAAACGGAGGGGAACCGATGCGCCTCAATCGTATCCGCCGCCAGTAGCAGTAGATATTTAAGTCGGGGACGGTCAATCATTGGTTTATTACCTCCACGGCCTGATTGCCAGGGACAACGCCGTCCCGATGAGCCAGACAAAGACAAGGACGAATCCCAGGAGGGCGCAACAGGCTACTATACCCATGATGTTCATGATTTGGGTGCGCATGGGCGCTCCTTCCCTGCCCTGAGTCCTTCCATAATAGCCCTGCTTATCGCCTCCTGCGCCTCATTAAGGCACACCGCACACAGAGCTATTATCCCATCAATATCAACCGTAGTGGCCAACTTGCCGCAGCGATCGCAAGAAAACTCGGTTTCGAACTTCTCGCCGTCCCATTTGTTGGGCAGGACTTGCAATGTCATAAGACCTCCTTAAACCCGGCCTCTATCGACCGGGCTTGTTTTGAACTGTGGTTATGTTCATGCCTTCCTCATATCGGATAGTGCCCGGCTGAGGTCAAGAGATGCCCGTCGCAGGGCTCCGCTTTCCTTGCAGCCGTCATAGGCGTACTTATCGTCTTTGGCCCGGGCTTCCAGGGCGTCATAAGCCAGAATGAGCCGTTTGACTTCGGCCATGGCCTTGAAAACCTTTTTTGGTTTCATGCCGCTTCCCTTGCCCCGGCCTTTTTGAGAGCTTGAAGCAGATTCATCCCCGATGCTCAAATAGCATGGTTATCAGGAACCGCTATGCAATTTGCCGTTAGATTAACCGCCACAAAGAGGTCCTGAGTGCAGGCACTCGGTTGATATCTGACAATAAGCAGCTGGTCACCATTACTACCCCGTAGGGTGGTGCCAGGTATAGTTTCTGAATTTTTCACGCCGCCCTCCTTACCATCAGATATTCCACGCCAGCCGCAGCAATCACGGCCCTCCCTTCCTCCGGGGCGCTTATTAATCCCCGTTCAAACAAGACGCGCATGGTGTTGATTTCGGCAAATTCCAGGGCCGGGAGAATCCAGCCGGGGCCGTATTTGTGGTGGCTTTTGTTGCGGACTTCCCGGAAATAGGCCACGGCCCCGGGGTGATTTAAGGCTTTTAGGACCCTGAGTTGGGCGGGGGATAGGGTCATGCCGCCTCCTTGGCCCCCGCCTTAACCTCCCCGTCCTCAAATACAAATCCCTCATTCAGGGGCTGCACCTGGCCGTCCATGAGCACCCATACCTGAAGGTACGGAGTGGGCGAGGGCCTGGCGTGGTCGGTGGTGGCGAAGATTAACACGGCGTCAAAATCCTGTCTTATGGCCATAATGAAATCAAGCAAAAAGGCTCTGTTCAAGGGGGAAAGGATGTCCGCCTCATCAATGAGCATGAGGCGCGCACCGGCCAGGTTTGCAAGGGCATACTGGAATGCAATCCCTACCCGATACCTGGCGGATTTCGAGAGTAAAACATAGGGCGTCGTGCCCCGGTAAACTTCAAGGTCTTGGGTAAGGTGGACCGGCTCATGTTCATCGCAGTCCGGGAACAGATATCCGGAGGCATACGACAGCTTCTCATTTACCGGTCCCAGGGCCTCAGACACGAGCTGTGAGGGGATACCTTCCGGGGCCAGGGCTTTAGCCAGGGCATCATAAAGGGCCACCTCCTTGTCAGCCTGAGACAGTTTCACCGCCACTGCATCTGCCGCGTCTTTCTTCCGCCAGAAGTCCCGTACCGCGTCCAGGAGGTCGAGCCCGATTTGCAGCCGGGCGTCCAGGGCGGCGATCTGTTTATCGATGCCGGCCGTGTCCTGGGCCTTGGTTTGGGTTTCCTTGGCCTTGACGATCTTGGCTTCCAGGACCTGCTTTTGCTTGCCGTAGTCGTCATAGACGGCCTGGGCGAGTTGGGTTTCCTTGAGGTCGGCTTCGATGGATGCCACGTTCTTTTGCAGTTCGGCCAGGTCGGTCTGGGCCTTTTTTAGGACCGCAGGGTCTACGTCCTTGGGCTTGGTTCCGGGGACCGCCTCTTTACCGGCGCTCGGGCACCCGATTTTATGGACAGGACAGAGGGCCGGGAAGCTCTTAGGGTCGGACCCCGCGGTCATGGCCGTGATCTTGGCTTGCAGGTCCGCCACCAGCCCCTTATTAATTTCCAGGGCCTTTGTGCTGCGCTCAACCTCCCCTTCTTCCGGGGGTTCGGGGGCACCGGCTTCCATGGACTGCAACTCCGCCTCCAGGTCCGGAAGTCTGTCGGCCTTGGCTTCAGCTTTGCCGCGCTGCTTTAAGAGTTTATCGCGTTCGGCCCTGAGGGTGGATAGTCCTGATTCCACGTCGACCTGCTGGATATCGGGGAGGATGTGGATGGTGTCCCCGATGGTGAGTTGGGTTTCCGGTTCCTGGACTTGGGCGTCGTCGCGGGTGCGCTTGGCGATGCGGCGGCGGGTTACGGCTTCGGTTTCGGCTGCTTTAAAACCCTGGGCAGCGGCAATGTCGGACAAATCGGGTACGCACTTTAACCAGCGGCCCTCTGAGGCGGCTTCGGGCTCAACAAGGGCCGAAAGCCTTTTTGAAATTTCCGCGGCCGAAGGATTCAATCCCGGCAACATCCGAAACAGCACCCCCCGCCGCTCCTTGTCCGCCATGGACAAAAACGTGAGAGGGTCACAAAGGATCGCCGCCATGACCTGATCATCGGGGATCGGGCCGACTACGCTTGCCGCAGTCTTGGGAGTCTTCTTGCGGATGATTTGGGGCGGCTTGTCCGGGTGCCTGTCGGGCATGGACTCAAGGGTGATAACCACCTCTGCGGCCTTAGCGCCTTCTTTGATGAGGGATGCCTGTTGCTCATGGGTCTTAAGTCCGCGAGCCTGGCCGGTGAGACCGTAAGCGATAGCGTCCCGGATTGACGACTTACCAGCTTCATTTTCGCCCACGATAAGGTGGAGGGGTGCCCCGGAAAGGTCCATCTCCAAGTCTGTGATAGCCAAAAAATTATGGATCGAAATCTTGTCAATCTTCAAAATACCCTCCTTTCAAAAAGTAGGGGCCGGGTTGCCCCAGCCCCTGTTGTTGCCCGTGCCTTGCCTTGTCGTGCCCCACCAAGCCAAGCCGCGCCGCGCCGCGCCTTGCCGTGCCCCACCATGCCGCGCACGGCCTTACCCGATCGTGCCTTGCCTCGACAAGACATATCCCTATTTCTTCTCAAAAAATTCCAGCGTCTGTGAAAAGGTTAATTTCTCCATTTTTTCGGAGATGACCCCTTCAATAGCTGCAACTGTCTTGGGTTTGGTTATCCGATTAACCATCGCCAATAGTGTAGCTACAGTATTATGTTTTATTTTTAGATGGTCAGGCAGACCGGCATAATTATTTAGGCAGATTAAGGTCTTAAACCCATTTCTGGCCCTACCTCTTGCCCTATCAAGGGCCTTATGCCCGGCTCCTACGATTTCATCATCTTCCAAACACTTTAGGCCGACGTTTGGCATGACCCCAAAAGCCTTTCTGTTAATGCTCCGGGCCTTATTTCGAGCCGTGAACAGGCTTGCATAGGCGTCTGTCTGTACGTCCCGGCCAATTAGCTCGTTTAATTCCTCATAGGTGATTATTTCCCCAGGGTTCACCTGAATTATCCGATCATAAAGCACCTGGGCATCAATGCCGATTTTGAATAGCTTTTTGTCTTGCATAAAAACTCCCTTGCCTTGCGTTGCCTGGCCCGGCCGAGCCCTGACGTGTCGAGCCCAGCGCCGCTCCGCCAAGAAAAACGTTTAATCTTCTTCTTCGAGTTCTACGGTTTCCACTACCTTGAACCTGCCATAAAAGCCATTATTTGCGGGCCGAAAGCGACCCAAACCGATGAACTTCCCCATGGCATCCAAATGTTTATCAAAGACCGCCTTGGTAATGATATTGTCCAGGACATAGACGACCAGGTCCCCACCCCATTCAGGAATAACCGGAAAGAATTTCCATACCCGCTTACCGCCACCCCGCTTGCCATCGGACGGTACAAAAAGGCGCTCTCCCTGCACCTCGCTTTTCAGAACCGGCAAGACCATGGGGTCCATCACCATGATCCCGCTTTCAAAGTGTTTCGTGTAGGTTTTTTGGCCTTCATATTTGATGCTCAAGAATTTGGCGATAGCTGCCAACCCGTTCTTGAAGGCCGTGGGCGGAATAATAATGTGCCCGGTCTCGTCAACGTGCGTCTTTTCCCGCCAAGTCCGGGTTTCATAAGCATCGGGCAATTCCCTTTCCAGCTTCGGGGTTTCGTGGTGCTTAGACTGTGAATAGGCAGAAATTCCTTTGATTGTTGCAATGATACGCCTCATAGTAATGTTCTCCTTGCCGCGCTATTGCGCAGGATTAAAGTTTGAAACCTTGCCTTGCCACGCGTTGCCTTGCCCCACCGCGCCATGTCTTGCCACGCCCTGCCATGGCCATTAAAAGGTTTGTGCGGAAAAATCCCGCCCAAAAATCATATTGGAATAATTCATACCGGGGCCACACCCCTGTTGCCGGAATTACCGCCAGATATTATGACTGTAGTGCGATTGCCCTCGACGGCTTAACCTGTGAGTGAAATCAAAACAGGCATCCCAGCGTGTACCGCCTCAGCGTGCAGCGTGAAGGGTAGAGGGCGTTGCGGAAAATTATTCGATGGGACGAAAGGTACCGAGCAGGAGGTTATCGGGAAGCGTTTTAGCGATAACTACGGCATATTCTGCCTTATTGGAAATGCGGATAGAGATACCTGCATAGATACCAAAATCCTCACCGGCCTCGATGCCCTCACCGGCCTCGATGCCCCAACCGGCCTCGATGCCCGAACCGGCCTTGATGCCCTCACCGGCCTCGATGCCCCAACCGGCCTTGATGCCCTCACCGGCCTCGATGCCCTCACCGGCCTCGATGCCCTCACCGGCCTCGATGCCCGAACCGGCCTCGATGCCCCAACCGGCCTCGATGCCCCAACCGGCCTTGATGCCCCAACCGGCCTTGATGCCCTCACCGGCCTCGATGCCCTCACCGGCCTTGATGCCCTC
This sequence comes from Candidatus Micrarchaeia archaeon, assembly GCA_041653315.1. Classification (NCBI taxonomy): domain Archaea; kingdom Nanobdellati; phylum Microcaldota; class Candidatus Micrarchaeia; species Candidatus Micrarchaeia archaeon. The sequence goes on from JBAZFO010000004.1 coordinate 13,370, forward strand.
ACCGGCCTTGATGCCCGAACCGGAAACAAGCCTTTTGGCAATTTTGATAAATCCAGCCACCTTAATGCAGCCTGCAAAAAAGAGGCTTCCTTTAATTTCCAGGTTGCCCTTTACTTCAAGAATTGCCTTGGTAGGTCCGGCTTTTTCTAAGAGCCATGATGCCCAATCGTCTCGGCCATCAGAAGCTAATTTATCCAAGACGCCTTGGTATTCCCCACCATCGGGAAAATTCTGCAAGAACCAGTTCCGGCCACAGCGACACGCTGATTTTTCTTCGAGCCATTCTTTAGTGATTTGCATCTACGCCTCCTATAATATTTCGAGTGGACCGGCCTTTACCTTGCGGAGGGTGGCCGGGACCGGTTGGGGGGAATCACACCTCCTTGGCCTTGTGGAATTTCACCGTCTCCGTCTCTTTCTGTTCGGCCCCCGCCAGGATCCGTTCAATCAGGGCCTTGCGCTCCTTGGACCGCTTGCCGGTGAGCCCCATCAATTTCAGGCCTGAGTCCAGGGAGGTCTTGCCGATCTTGAGCACTTTCCAGACGTCATCTGCCGGGAAGTTCATCTCCAGGAGTTGTTCAGTTACGGTCTTTGGGTCCAGGTCGTAATCGACGCCGGGCACCGGGCCATAGATGAGGTCGCCCACCGGGACCGGACCGAATTGCTGGACGTATTCCTTGAGCCGGGCGGTAAGGGCCTTTTCCATTTCCTTAATGGCCAGGAGGATGCCAGCCGCCTTGACCGCGTCCGCCTGACAGGCCGGGGCCATTACTTCCACGGGCACCAGGGCATTCGCCATATAGCTGCAATGACTCTGGACGCCGCACATAGAACAGTAGTGCCCGGGGCGCGGGTCGAAATGCTTCTCCGCTTCGATGATGGCGATCTTTTCTTCGAGTTCCGCCGGCACGGTGGCCAGGTCCTGGGGGGTTAGGAGGGTTTCCCGCTCTGCACCGTAACGCATGAAATGCAGCCGCAGTAAGACCTCCTGAGCGGCGGGGTAAAGGGCTTGCTTCACCGCCCACCCGTAGATTTTTAGCTGCAAGGGGATGTGCTCCGGGTCGATGTTGATGATTGCCCTGTTGGTCTTAAAATCAATGACCACTGCCAGGGTGCCCTGCAGAAAGGTAAAGTCAGTAATCGCCCGAAAAAAGGCGTCTTTGGCGAACCATTCCACCGGCTGCCATGCCCGGTTAAAGGCCAGCTTCTTTTCGATGCCGGGGGCCTCCAGGGGCGGGAGAACGAAGTTTTCATAGAACCGGGTGAATATCTCGGTCACGTCCGGATGGGTTGAGGTCGTGAGCAGGCCCGTAGCCCAATCCCAGTCCGTCTGTTGCTCAGTGTTCACCAGCCGGGAGATGTAGTCACCGGCCAGCTTATGAGCGTCCCTGCCGATGATCAGGGGTTCTGAATCTGCTCTCGGTATCTTTTCGATACGGATTTTTTTAAAGGCATGAGGGCATCCCCCATGCACCTCTCCGCCAAAAAACATCTCCAAGGCGGACCAGGAATATGCTGCTGGCTTTGCCATAAATCCTCCTCCTACCCATCCAGCCGGTGCTCTTGCTTCGCGCCGTCCGCCAGGTCGGTTATCAGCCGGGCCGTGCCCTCTTTTAACTGCTTCCCCAAAGCCAGCCCTTGCAGGTAGGCCGCGCCGAAATTGACACACAGAGATTCGATTGCCGCGTCGCTCAGTTTTGCCTGGCCGCCCATGTTAAGGGCCTGCATAGATTCCCGGGCCGATTTGATCATGAACGCCCGGGAGCGGCGGTTGTTGCGGAGTTTGCGGAAGTAGTTGAACATAGCCTCTACCTCATCCCTTGTTTCCTGGCCTGATTCACCAGGGCAAAAAGGTATTGGGCCTTTTCCTGGAAGGCTTCCTCAGGATAGGCCTGAACTTCGCCACGACGTTCCCGGTCTGAGTTTGCCGCCTTCATGGCCTCAATTTCTGCCTGGACCGCCATGGCCTCGATATATGTCGCCAGCAATAAACTTGCCTCGAATGCCTCCATGAACATCTCCTATTTTTGGTAGTCCTGCCTGGACTCGAACCAGGGTCTGACCCTTATAAGGGGTCGGCTCTAACCATTGAGCTACAGGACCGGTGGTTGACTAAAACAATGACCGGCGCGCCTCTTTCCCATTCCCCTTATCCTTGGGAATCGCCGCCGAGGACTGGCCGCCATGAATTGCCGCCGCAGTAGCTTCTTTGCCCATAGCCAGAGCATCTTCCGGGGAAGTAATGCCTCCCGCAATCCGCTCCTGCCCCTCCTGCTCCGCCATGGCCACATGAATCGCCAGATTAATCCCCGCCTCCTTGAAGGACTTTGCAATCATGTCCGCGGTCAAACCGTTGCTCACCTGGGGGAGGTTGGGCACCAGTTCGATGGTGATCATCATCTCTTCCCGGATATTGAGCCCCCACTCGAGCCAGCGCCCGATATGGACACCCTTTGAAGTTTGCAGGGGGACGGGGAGGTCCACACAGGCGTTGTCCTTTTTTGCCAGGTCCATGAGCTCGGGAAGGGTGAGAGCCGCGGGCTTGAGGGTCGTCGATTGATCGGTCGATTTGGCTTCCTGGCCACCGCCGTTTCTGGGCTCCTGGGCTTGCGACTCCGCCTCAGTTTGAGGCACCGGGTTGGACGTGGTGGGTTGGGTAGCCTGCGCCTTTTTCTTGCCGTTACGGGGCTCCTGTGCGGCCGGTTTCTTGCCCTCTTCGACTTCTGCGGGGTCCGGGTAGAACTCCGCCGCGGTCGCTTCCTGTTCCTCCGCCGACTCCTGATGGGGGGCGACAAGGAGCTTCCTGGCCTCTACCTCGATAGTGTCCATTCTGATCTGGTGCTCAACCCGGCGCCGGGCGATTTCGTAACCGAGTTCGGCCAGCTTTTCTTCCGGCCCCCGGTATTCCAGGGAGACGATATAGGCGACCATGCTCTTGCCGTCCGGGGTGGATACCGTCTTAGGAGCAAGCACCATCCTCAAGGGAATGCCGGAGAGGGGGCCGCCCGTGATCGCCTTGATGAGCGCCATGCTGGAAAGAATGGCGTTCACAGTATTCCACGATGTGGTCTTGAAGGACCAAATGCCCCCGACGCTATCGACACCCTCTACCAGGCAGCGCAGACTTCCCCAGGGTTTACACTTGGGCTGTCCGGTGTAACCCGCTTCCAGGTGTTCGCAGGGGCATGGAATAGAGGAAAACTTGCCGTCCTGGCCAATCCGTTCCGCTTCCACGCCGTCCCCGGAACACCAGATACTCTTCCCGCCATAGGCCGCATACCGGGTAAAAAAGTTCAAATCGGGATCGTCAAAAAGGAGCCGGATTGGGATTTCCAAGAGCTTCTGGGCACCCTGAGCCTGCATGAGGCGGTCCATTAGGGCCGTGTCCTTGATAAACCGGCCGGCTGCATCCCGCTGCGTGGTCACTATCTCGAAATGATCGTACTTGACCGGGAGCATGTAGGTTCCCTGGCCGTCCCGCTTTTTCCGTTCTTCTCCCAACCCCCCGATCTTGATCTTGCCTTTTTCGGCGGGGCGAGGTGTTAAGTTGCGAATCATGGTTCAATCCTCCTTTAAATTTGTCCTCTTACCCTTATGTCGAAACAGTCGTTTTCGATTGTATTCTACTGCACAATGGACATGGTATTTGCTACGGCCATTAGGACTTATATACAATTTATTAGGAGCGTCATATTTTTTGCAAAACTGACACTTTCTCCAGCTTGCATGGCCGCAGGCTTTATGCGCCCTTATTCTTTGATGTATTAACATATGGTAAGAGACACTTTCGCATATTACCAAATTACAGTGGCTATTATTAATCTTATTCCCATCATTATGGTGTATTATTGCCTTATCGGGAAGATATTTACCCAAAACTCTTTCAGCAATTAGCCTTGCTTCATTCATTGAAGAACGGTGTTTCTTGGGGTGATCAGAACAATAAACCCTAACATATCCAAAAGTATCTATGTGCCGACCACCATTCCAACTTGGGTTGCCCTTTCCCTTAGAATTATGTCCATTAATAAATCTAATTGGACAACCTGCAATATGCCCATGGCGCTTATCATTCTTTTTAGCAGTTTTAGTCTTTTGTCCACATCCACATTGACAAAGACCTGCCTGATTATTCATCCTCCCACCCCCAGTAGCATCAAGGCCATTATCCCGATAACCTGCAACGGCTTCCACGGCCAGAGCCAGAATGTCAAGAGGCTGGCCGAAAAGAACACGATGGCGCCGAATAAGAACCGCGCGATCATGGCCCCGCCTCCCCCAGCCTCAACTGTTCCTCCCAAAGCGGCGCCCAGATATCCTCATCCGTTCTGAGCATGATCCCGCCACACTCGGTGCAGAGGGCCGTATAATCGTCGATCCCGGCCACCCGTTGTTCACTTTCGCCACAGTCTACACAGAGATATTCGTAAAGTGGCATAAAGACCTCCTATTCGTTATCCCTCAGAACCCTCTCCAATACCGATTTGGCGTACTGCATGGCCGCGAGATGATCCTCAAGTTCACTTAACGCTTCCTGCAGGAGTTCCGCGGTGGTGGAGCTGTCGAATTCCTGGCCGTCCACCAGGGTCAGGGGGCCGCAGCAGAGTTTGGAAGACTGGCCGTCGGTATCCAGGGCGAAACAATAAGTCATGCCAGGGGCCGTCTCCCAAATCGTCTCTTCATTGCTCACCCGGTTCAGTTCCTTGATTAACTCGAAAATCTTGTGCATTATGCGAACCCCTCCTTAAAAAAGAATTGCCCCGATCTTCAACCCGGGATTGTTACGCCGCTATCTTTCGGCATGTCCGCAGGCGTCCGGATTTACTTGTCTCGACCTCGAGGCGACAGCCGCCTTATTTGCCCGCGGTTTCCCGGCCCGCTGAATAGCTAAGGCCGAAATCAGAAGAGCATGGGGGTGGAGGTGGGCTTGTCCGGTTGCTCGAATTTCTGTCGGGCCATATTGACGTTGTTCAGGGCGAAGCGATGATAAGACTCCTTGAGTTCAAAGCCTACGCAGTTGCGGCCCTGCTCCACGGCCACATATTGAGTGCTGCCTATTCCAGCAAAAGGATCTAAAATCGTATCGCCCGGTGCGGAGTAGAGCTTGATGCAGCGGCGGATTACCTCAAGCTGTAAGGGGCATACGTGGCGCTCTTCCTGGTTCTCCTTGCACTTCTTGTAGCCTTCCAGGGTGTCGATTTCCTGGATATCTGTCCAGCACCCGTGCGCCCACCGTATCCAGTCGAGCTTGGTAAACCAGCCGTCCGGGTTGATATGCTTGCCGCCGATCACGGTCTTGACCTGAGTCCCCTTATTTTCTTCCCAGGTTTCGATCTCATAGGGGATGGTCTGGTAGTCGGGTCGCACCCGCTTGACCGCGTGGCCATTAAAGCCGGTGTCATGTAGGTATTCCAGGATCGGAGAGGGCTCCACCAATTTCAATTCCCGGTTGGCTTCGATAAGGCCATGCAGGGGCACCCCCTCGCCGGGCTTTTTGAAGAACAGGACGTAATCATTCATGGCCGGGGCCAGGGCTCGACAATCCCGGTAGGCCGTGGCGAACATGAGGGAGTGGAGGTTGAGGCGCCGGGCTACCGCCTGGGGATTTTTGACGATGGCGACTTCTCCATGAGGTTGAAAGCCGTGGTTTTCAAATAATGCAATAACGGAACCGCGGAAATCCCTTAGTCCTTGGAAACCATGTTGCACTTTGTATCTAAGAAGTTGTTGCACATGGATTGCTGCTATAGAGCCTGGCTTTAACACTCGAAAGGCCTGTTCAATGAAAAATCTCATGTGGAGAGCAAACTGCCCTTCATGCATCTGTACTCCGTCAATATTATTCCCGATATCTTCTCCCTTGTGACTATATGAGAAAAGACTTCCGAAAGGGATGGACGTAACAAGGTGATCTATGCTTTCATCCTTAAGATACTGTTGCATTCCAGGGATACAATCACCTTGATAAATATTAATATCTACTATCACAATAACCTCTCATAGTTGTAGCATTGGTTGAAATGGTTTTTCGATTTTGTTGTTTTTTCTTAGGTTATCTAAGGCCCATAGAGGTCTAAGGTTTTTTAGAGACCAACATCTCTTGAAGTCGAGATGCGATGGATCAGAAAAGTTAAATTTAGAGACTGGAATTATGTGATCTATATGCCAATCTCCATAATTATCCCATGACATACCAGGGATAAATAGTTTTTCAAGATGCTTTTTAAGGTCAGATAATGAATATCCAACGAGTTTTTCCCAATGAGTATTTGATTTATTACTACCAGACCGCTTTAATGATTGCCAGATAGAGCAGCTGACGTTCATTCTTAAGCGATATTTATGATCAATAGCGCGTTTTTTCCTCCTTTGCTTATTTCGGTTCTCGATAACTTTGGGATTAGAAAAATACTTTTCTCTTGAAGCCTTTATTTCTGGCTTCTCGTAATAGCCGCCGCCCCTTCTGGTTTTCTCATATTCTTTCCTTTTTGATTTGATCTTTGGTGAGTTGTTTCTAAGCCTTTTCTTTTCTACTGCTATGGGAGTTTTTGCATAATCCAATGACCTTTTATTAGTGCATTTTTTACAGCTTGAATAACGGCCATCGGATGCCCTTTTATCAACATAAAACTCTGATAATGGCATACTGGTTTTGCATGAAGCGCAAACTTTACTTTCGGCCACCATTGAGTCTCTCCAGATAAAAGCTATGGGTTGATTTGAAGTGTCCGCCTTGAATACTCTCCCTGACCTGAGCCTTAAAACTCATTACCGCATCCATACGAGTTACACAATTGACGGCCAGTTTCGGCTCAAAAATCGTATTGAGCCAGAGCCACCATTTGGGGGCCAAGTGCCAGGATAATTTATCAGCAAAGTAGAGTTTGCTTTTTGCTTGACCGCTATGCGTACAATGTCCCGCCAAAAGGTCATATGCCCATTCCCCAAATAATTTTCCCCCAATCCTGGCTCCGGCCCGCCAATGAGTTTTCTTCTCTTCATAGGAGTTCAGGTAGTTGAGTCCGAAGTGGCCCACATCATGCAGAAATATACAGATCGTTTCTCTCCATGAAGGGAGCTTGCCGTAAAGCCGCTGCCAAGCTCGAATCACCATGAGGCTGTGCACTGGAGAATGGCAACCGCAGATAATTGAAATGGTGCCCTGTGTCATGACACCCCCTTAAGCGCCTGAATGTAATTCTCTTCCATCGTCCAAACCTCCTCCGCGGTCCGGCGCCGCTTCTGATTGATGTTGTCATAAACCACCCCTTCAAGCTCAGGGATAAACGGATAGTGCATCTTGACGGCCTTGGTTTGGCCGTAGCGGTAGGACCGGCGCTCAAGCTGATAACGCTGCTCTTCCGAATCATTGAACCCGGAAATGATATTCGAGCCGCAGGCCTGGAAATTTAGGCCGTAGCCCAGGAGTTGCGCTTTGGTGATGAGGCAATCACTCTCGCCCTTGCGGAACCGTTCGATGATAGGCAACCGGGCCTTTTTCGGGAGGCTCCCGGTAATCATCTCCACCAGGTAGCCATGATCCTTGAGCAGGTCGAAGAGTATCCGGCTTTCCTCATCGAAGACGGTCCAGATTAGGACCTTGAGGCCGTCTTTCATATCCTTAAGGGCTAAATCAGCGCAGAACTGAGGCTTATGGGAAGCTACCGGAATGATCTTGCGGCCCGGGCCTGCCTCCCCCTCATAAAGAAAACCCTTGGCCATTTCGGAGTATTTGATGCGCTGCACCATCTCCAACTTTTCCCAACCGCCAAATAATGTCGCCTGGCCGGAAGCGTCAGGTAGCCGGTGAATGAGGTCTAACTGCTCCTGGGTAATCTTGAGGCGATATTCTGTGGTGACAGGATCCGGCAGGTCCTTGAGATGATCCTGGAAGCCGTACCGGGCCGGGTTGCGCATGTAGATGGACCAGCCGGAGAGAAAACGGTAGAAGGCGCTCTTGGCGTTATCCTTCACCTTCCATTCGCCGTCTTTTGTGCGACAGAAGAACGTCCAGATGATTTCGCCCTCGTTGCGCAGCTTTTCCAGGAAAGACCCCTGAGAGGCGTACTCCATTGTCTCATTGGGCGCCGGCGTGGCGGTGAAGGTGTATTTGTATTCGATGCCCCGGCAACTCTTGATAAGCGCCCACTTGATGGTGCCCCCGCCCGACTTGAGAAGGGAGGCCTCATCCAGCAAGGCCCCGGCTAGCCATTGACATTCCGAGATGGTTTCCGCCTCACCCTTCCGGGGGATAAACTTTTCGGGGTTGATGATGGCGATTCCGGGTCCTGGGCCGGTACACCAGGTTCTGAGGGCTTGCTGTGATTCCAATTGGGTAATTTCCGGATACTCAGGAGGAAAATAATACGGGTTCTGTAAATCAGTAACCCCGTAAAATTTTATGGTTTCGTCTATGGTTTGCTGAATCAGGTTTAGGGGAACGATCAGAAGTACCCGACCCTGCGTCTTGTGCATCACTTGGCGGGCCAATTCCAGCATCATAAGCGCCTTGCCCAATCCCGTGTCACACCACACAGCAAATCTCTTCGCAGGCAGTGAAAGTGCCCGGACAATCCATTCCTGATAATCAAAAAGGTTGGGGTTGAAGGGAAGCCACCCTCTTTCTTGGTAAACATCCTCCAGGCCGAAGATATGGGCGAACCGGGAAGGGGTTTTTAGCTGATAACTGTCGGTCTCCCAGGCATAGGACAGGTTGCACTCCGGGAGCTGCTTCGATTTGAGAAAGACTTGGTAATCCTCCAGGCTGAACGGTGCCTTGAAATCTACCTGTATCGTGTCGCCTTCTACGCTTATCACTGCATCCTCCTTACCCCCGGTGCTGTTGCCTTACGCAATCCAGTTACCAGGGGCTATATGTGAGCATTGGCGCTCATCAAAAGGGGTAGTCTCCGCCAGAAGTCCTACCCCCAAAAATCAGAGCCATACTTGTTAAGGTTCTCGCCACTGTCGCCCTTCCCGGCTGCCCTCCCGTCCTTGACGCTTTCGGTACTCCGCCGGCCTTCCCTTCACCCCTGGGGTTAATAAGCTGGCCATGCCTGGGCTTTCCCTACGTCGCGCCGCCTACGGGTCGCCTCATTTCCGGGTCTTGACTTCAACACGCTTAACGGGGCCGTGCTCCCCTAAATTGTCTCGGTTGTTCAGGTTCATCGCCTTGGCGTCCGCCGCCAGATCACTTTCGGTTGTGTCTCCTACCTGGAGAGGCAGATTCGATCTACCCACCAGGAGGGGCCTCGATTCGGCTGGCGAACTCTGCGCCCCATTTGCAATTTCTTGGGCTCGCTACGCCCCAGGGTTGCTATCCCCTCTCACCCCGCCTTTGAGCCATATTTCAGGCTTCGGTTTTCGTGGGGTTAGGCTGGCCTGGTTCGGCTGTTCCGGGTTTTTTCGCTGGTGGCCCATTCCCTGCCACCGCCCGCCCTGTATTTTTCGGTTTTTTGTGGGTGTTTGGTAACCTCCTGGTATGTTTGATTAGCTTTATATGGTCATAACCTTACCATGCGGTAAGATCGTGTCAAGCAAAAAATAACCTTGCGGTAAGAAAAAATCTGATTTTTTTGTTTTTCCGGGGATTGCAGAAATTCGATAGAGATTAAAGCGTGTTACGAATCAAAAAATAAATGGAAAAGACAGAATGATTTTTTTAAAGATAAATAGGAGATATTCCGAATATATGGGCGGGTCTTATATCAAGGCATCGAGGGAGGATTTGGTCATGAAATTATCGGAGAAGCTGATTGCCCCTTTGATCTATGTCTTTTTGGGCTTTTTAATGGTGCCTGGCCAACAATCGGTAATAATCTATAAATCACCGCAGGCATTCCGGGAGGCCGTAGCTATTTATGATGCAAACAATAAGCGGGTGACACCTGCATACATAGCCAGGACAGCCGCTTTAGTACCAGGAAATACAGAAGCCGATTTACTTGAATGTTCCTGGAGCTATGGCTTAGATAAAGTCATGATCACTAAGGGTAAATTTGAGGGTGTAATTGGGTGGGTGCCCATAGAGTGGTATCATTCAAAATAAGATGAGGCGAGCTACAGCCCCGCCGCCCCCTCGCCGCCCCCGCCTTCCGGGTCCTCATCATCCCGTTTGGGCGGGTCCTGGACGTGCAAAAGCCAGTCGAACTCTCCGTAGATCAAGCCCTCCTGGCTCGGCTTGTTGCACAACATCTCACTATTCCAGGTATCCACTGAGACCTGGCGGCGTTTGGTGATAGCGTCCTCGATTCCGTAGAAGCCGTCTGCGGCCCGCGCCTTGCCCTGGCAATCCGGCCAAAGTTCGCACAAGGCGCACTCCCGATCCGGGGTACACCGTTCGATCACGTCAAAAATACACCACTTGTAAACCCGGTAGCCCCTTTCATCGGCTTCGGTGATTACCTGGTTCATGAGCCCGTAAGCCTTGTGCATGGTGGAGAAGATTTGCAGACTGGACTTGATGCCCCGTTTCGTTTGGGGGACCAGGAGGGCGGCCTGGTAGATCGACGGGTCCATTTCGTCAACCTCGTCGAGCTTCATTTTCTGAGGGTGCGCGCCCCGGACGCTCCGGGATGAGGCGGTGAGGATTTGGATGTTGGACTGATTGTTGAGCTTGGAGCCCTGGGCTAGCATTTCCCCGTTAAGCAGGTATTGAAAGTCCTCCGTAACCAGCCCCCAGCCGTCCCCCTCGCCGGTCAGGTGCTCATAGACCCTTTTGCTTTGCTCCTGTGAGCCCCCTAAGATTTTCGTGGAGCAGCCGCCCTTGAAGGCGCTGTCAAGCCAGGTGCACAGTCCGGCCAGGAGGGTTTTGCCGCCGCCCCGGTTCGACCAACAGATGGAGTTCTGGACGCGCTCAAAGAAGGTGTCGCAGATGTAGTCGGCGGGGGAGTTATGGTGCTCACAGACGTGAGCCCGGGGGATGGTGAGGGGGTTGCCGGATTTATCGGGGTAGGCCCGGGCGATGAAGCCTAAGAGGTCTTTGTCGTCTCGGAAGCCATGCTCCCGGTAATATTCGATTTCCTTTTGGAGTTCGCTCTCTTCCTGCCCCAGCAGATTGTTGCTCTCGGCCTTTTGAATGCGGCCCCGTAGATTAGCCACACTGGAGCTTTTCTTCTATGGCGGCCATGCGAGCCTCAAGCTCGGTAAGCTCTAGTCCCTTCCGGTAAAGCTCCATCATGCTCGACAGCGCCTGCCCCTCGCCGGGGGTGATCCGCCCCCTGGATACTGCGGAGAGAATTGCGGCCATAGCCTTGGGGATGTCCGCCACCGTTTCGACCTTGGGGAGCTTTATCGACAGGGGGAGTTCCCTCCGCAGCGGGATGATCCGTTCAAGACAGAGCTTGAGGGCTACGGGGTCCCCTTTCTTGGCCTTGTTTATGGCCTTGCGGGTCAGGGCCTCAGCTTCCCCGTCCAGAAGAACCATCGCCGCCTTGGTAGTCTTACTGAGGGTGCCTTTCGGCTTGCCGCTGGGGTTGCCTGACTGTCCTTTTTTAAAGGCCATTGTTTTTTCCTTGATTAATCAATACGATGCGTTTAGCCCCACCCACCACGTTAGAAAATACCGCAGTCCGTCAAGCCCGTGGTGGGGTCCCGTGCCCGGCACATGTTCCCGGTACAGGTTGAACTCCCCCAGAAATCGCCGGTAGCAATACTCACCGCAAGCGCACTTCCCGACCTTGGCGAAGGTGAGCCCGGACTCCCCTTTGGTTATGGCCGCCGCCTTGAGCCACTGCTTGACGAGTTCATGGCCTGGCTCAACCCGTCCCGACTGCCCGACTATATCCACCCCGAAGACTTGGGAGTAGGTGCGCAACGCTTCCGGCTTGGAGGGATCGCCTGCGCCGCCGGTTAGCTGGCCATAGCCCCGGCCCTGGTGAATCTTGAGCAAAATCTTCCCATTTTCTTCGTTCGTGCGGTATGCCTGGTAGTGGGCATACAGGACCTGGACCTTTTCGTGGTCGGCGGAGGGTTGAAGCCAGAGTGCACAATTATTTTTCCAACCGAAGTCCACGCCCAGGTAAATCGGATTGTCCGGGCTGTAGTAGGGGTCTATCAGCATTCCCTCATCCCCACAGCACAACTCCCCTGTTATTTTCAATGCTGGCCTGAACTGCCGGGGCACCCTTTGCCGATTCTCCTACCGCCTGCCCTTCCCTGTCTGTCACCCCCTGGCCGTCGCTTACAAAGGCTCTCATGCTGTCGTTCATCTCAAGGGCGGTGCTCAGGGTTCGGATGACCCCGCAGGCCGCCTGCTTGAGCCACCGCTTTTCTGTTTCGGTGAGGGTACGGCCCAGAATCAAGATATGCTCCGGGCCGCCGTCGATGGACAGGTGGATGGTGGTGTTCATGATCCGCCCGACCTCCCGTTAATGCGCCGCCTCAGCTTCCGGCACGGGCTGATAGTTAACCGGCTGCAAGGGCCGCACCTTCTGCACCCGCACCCCCATGCCCTCGTTAATGGCCGTGGCCAGGGACTTGATTTGCAGCTTGAGCAGGTCGATAGCCTCCTTGAAGGCCGCCATGCTCGCCTTTTTGTCTTCCTCCACCTCGTTGAGTTGGGCCACTAAGCTGGCCAGTTCAATCGCCTTCGGTTCGAGTTCTGCGGTAAGAAAAAGTTGCCTCATCGGTTTTGTTCTCCCATGGATTTCGTGAAACATCGGGGTTAAGAGTTCTTCAACCGCTGCCTTGTTTTCCAGGTCGACGGATTTGCCTTGGTAGGTTATGGTGCTTTTGATTTTGTCGGTGGTGGTCATGGGGTGTGCTCCTTGGATTTACCCTTCTCCATCTGCCGCACCCGCCGCGCCATTTCCCGGGTCTGCTTGGGCGGGTCAGCGGGTTGGCCGAAAGTCCTTTGACATTTGGGGCAGGTCACACTCACGTCCCCCAGATGCGCTTTGCCGTGATAGCCGCATTGACAGCGGTAAGGTCTGATCGTTTCGTCTTGGCGGGGAATTCGGATCATCAGATCCACCTCACTCGCGGTGTAACCTCAGTCGCAATCCCCAGCAAAATATAATGCAGGGCGCTCAGGGCGAAGTTGTCCATCTCAAGCGGTGCGTCCTTGACCGGACGGTTCAGCTTCTGTTCACGTCCCCGGAACCGCCCGAACTCGGCCATCAGATTAGGGCAGGCAAAAGCCCCGGCGCCATCCCGCCGTCCCGGTATCGTGTCGAAATAGAGGCTCACGGGTGCCCCCAGCTTGAAATTCGCCAGCCGTTTCTTCACCAGGTTGATCGCCAAGCTGACCTCCTTCGCCTCTACCGGGACCGCACAGAGCCGTTGTTTTCTCATGATCTTGATAAAGGCCGGCTGAGTCGGGTCGCAGTAGAACTTTCGGACCCCAAGCTCACGTTGCCATTCTTTGGCTATCCCCACGGCGGTTTCCAATAACATGCCCTCCTGGAAGACCTCCCGGATCACCTGCACGTGGTCATGTGGCGCCGGGTCATGCCGGGCCGCAAGCAAGACGGTTGGACCCTGGAGCCCCCATTTGATGCCGACATAGACCCTGGGTTTTAATTTCTCCACATCAACCCAGGAGAGAATTATAATAATCCACGTTCACCAGCACCCAGACTCCGGCCTCATCGCGCTTGACCGGGATTTTACCCAAATGGATCAGCTTCCTCACGGTGCGCTCATGGACACAGAGAAATTGAGCGATAGCGGGGACTCCACGATAGAACTCGACCGGAATGATGACGGGCTGTATGGTACCCTTGCTCTCCCCCTGTGTCATGCTTGAGCCCCCTTTAGAAAACTGTTGTCTCTTAAAAAAGCCTACCGGCCTCGACCCCGTTAAATTCTGCATGGGACGCCGCGTCCGCATAATAATGGCCTATATCTTGGGCTTCCAACATAAGGCGACGATACCGCTCCGCCAGCCCCGCCCGGTATTCCTCCAGGGTAATGAGTTCTATTTCCCACCTGGCCGGGTCGCCATAATACTTGCCGGTTTCCGGAGCATATTTCACCACCAGGGCATCGTCGGTCCAGAAGACCCCTTTAAAAACGTCCTTCAGGTGCTTGATGATATTGTCCAGGTCCGGCTTTTTGGTGGGGCAGATAGCACCGGTCAAGGCCTCTGCTTTAAATTTCTCACCCTTCTTGCCCTTAAGATCTGATTTGGTCATGGGCAGGAAAGCCTTGACACCTAAAACCAAGGCGCCGGTCAGGGGGGTCTGGGGGCGGTATTTATAAAGCAAAGCCAGTAGCTTTTCCTCTTCCGTCTGCTGCTTCGGGTCCTTTCGGGGCTTGCCGGCGATAGCCTTGCCGCCTGCCAGAAAAGCCCGGCCCCGCGCCCGCATTTGGCCTTTAGGCTCAAGGATGATGGTGAATTTCATATCGTTGGTTTCTCCCGCTCCCGTGCCAGCCGAATCACGTTAATGAGGTAGCCTATCCAGCCCTTGGCCCAGTCCCACCCGCCCAGGACCGCCAGGCCGGTAAGCACTGCAGCCACCAATCCCAGGCCGTATGCGTATCCGAGTTTCATGGCTTCAAGCATCATCGCGCCTCACTTGGCCTCGACGTTGAGCGCAATCGGGCCTTTCGGACCGCGGCCCACCTCGAATTCGACGTGCTGGCCTTCATGGAGGGTCCGCCGCCCCTTGCCGGTTTGTTTGATGTCCGAGTAGTGGACAAAAAGGTCGTCAAGCTCTTCACGTTCGATGAAGCCAAAGCCACGTGTATCGTTAAACCATTTCACAACGCCCTGTTCTTTTAAAGCCATTTCCAAGTTCTCCTATGATAGATATTTTCAATCGTTTGCCGATTTAATCCTAATTCTTTCGCTATATTTGTCATATCGCCCTTCTTTTTGTTTTGGAGACGTGCTCTTATATCAATTACTTCTTTTTCGCTTAATTTTCTATGGGGAGCCCATTCTATACCCTGCCTAACTTTATCTTGGGTATTTTCTTCATGTGTAGCCCACCTCAGGTTGCTGGCTCGATTGTTTAATTTATTTCCATCCCAATGTGCTGCTTCATGTCTTTCAGATGGACGTGGGCCATAGAAAACTTCACAAACCAAAACATGAACATGGACTCTGCGTCTGCCATTACTATAATAAAGACTTACTTCGCGATACCCCTGAAAAGTGACACTTCCATTAATAATTCTCGAGTGTCTCGCTCCATGCCCCCATGGCCTTCTGCTTAAAATTCTGCCAAAACTTGAAACTTGATAATCAGGAAAATCAGGAATTGGTTTCCAAACTTCTTCTGTAGTGTTAAAATTTCGGGCAGTCATGAGACCGCACCTCCTGTTAAGGTGGGTTTTGTGATTAGGGCCGGGATGGTGCTCCAACACTGTCTCGGCCTGATTATTTATACCACTTACCATCTGTATTTGCAAGGTAACTTCCTTATTTCTTAACTGTTTTTTGGAAATCTTGTTCTAAAATTAACCTGAGGTAATCCCCCGGCTCGGGGCAACCCCTGCAGCCGGGGGTCCTGCTACCAAGGCACGTCTTAAAACTTTTAAGCGATAGCCTCTCGAAGATTTTTGTGGCATTTGAAGCTAACCTTCTTCCCCGCCGGAATGTCTATGGCCGCTCCGGTTGCCGGGTTGCGTCCCTGCCTGGCCGCGGTGGCCTTGACCTTGAAGGTGCCCAGACCCGGGATCGTCGCATCCTCGCCGTCAATCAGGGCCGCGCCTACGCAGCGCACCAAACCGTCCAGCGCCGCTTCCGCGTCCTTTTGGGTGATACCGGCTTCCTTCGCCATGCCTTTTACGAGTTCAGCTTTCGTCATAAAAACCTCTTTCCTGTGGATTAAACCGCTCGACGCTGAGCGGGGGTTACGCTTTTAGATGAACTGCCTCCATCAACCACGCCGCAATCCCGGCCACCCTGCCCAGCCGTTTCCGTTCATCCGGGGTCAGGTCCGCCACCGACTCAGGGGGCCGGCACTTCTCACAGACTCCGGTGATCCGGTCGTTCCGATAATCGACCTGGCGTTCCTGGCCACAGAGGATGCAGGTAAACGTGCTCATTTGAACACCCCTACCTGGCGCAACAAATGCTGGAAGCAAACACCCGAAGCACCGTATTGCCGTTTCAGGCATCCCGGGACGGTACATGTCTTGTCGATAACCGGGCTCCATTTGGCCTCGAAGGCGGCTTGCTCAGGGTCGGGGGTGAGTTGAGGTTTCGGTTCCTGGCTTTCCCGGTAGTAGGCGACGTCGTTTTTCATGAAGGTTTCTCCCATGATGATCATCCACCGGACTCCCATTTCTCTGTGCATGAGCAAAGCACCGGGGGGTTAATCCGCTTGGTTATCAAATCGCCCTCCTCTGTCTTACCCATAGGCCAGTCCATCGCTGTCCTAACCACTCCACTACCCTTACACTTCGGACATTCTGGGTTGGCCCACTTGTCCGGGTGAAAGCGGCGGTCGTGAATCTCATTGGCCTTGCTATCGCCGTTCTTCTCGCCAATTTCCATCGACTTCGCCCACATAAAGGCCGGCAGGTTCCGGGGCCAGGATTCCAGTTTTTTAACTTCGGCCAAGAGGTCTTTGATGTGATTCTCTGGAATATCCCGGACCTCTTCACACCATTGGGTAATAGTTTCATCCCGTGGAGGCTTGCGCTCAAAGTAGAGGCTCAGCTCATAGATTGCGCTTTTAAATGTTCCTGGACCCATTGCGGTTGACCCCCTTCGGGTTGTGCTACATCAAAATCAAATGGCTCCCTTTCCCATTCAGCCGCCTTAAGCCAGCGCTCAAAATGCTTAAATTCAGGGTAGAAGATGCCTAACGAATCGGCTTTTTGTTTTTCGGCAATTTGGCGCTCAATTATCGAGATGACGTCTTTGGGGATGGTGGGCTTAGCCTTCTTGAACTGGGCAAAAGCGTTTTTTTTACTACCATGCTGGTTTTTGGGGTAGGCCAAATAGATTGCTTCGAAATCTTGAGGGTATGCTCCGTTCCCTCCGGTGGGAGGGGACATATCTTTTTTATTATCTTGATTTAAACTTAACTTAAACTTAAGGCCGGAGTCCTCCTGGACTTCTCCATCATTACTCCGGGAGTCCTCCGGGAGTCCTCCGGGAGTTTCACAGAGTTTATCTGGAGGCGATGGGAGTTTTGAAGGTGATTCCCTGTCTACCCTAAGTCTTTGATTATCCTTAAATTTTGGATATTGGATAAACCACTCTTTCCCTATTTGATAGCGTAAAATCAGTTCTTTGGATTCGGCATCTTTGAAGAATTTTGCTACTTTTTCGGCGGTGATATGCTCAAGAAGAGGCACCACGATTGCCCTAAAAACTTTAGGGCTTCCGCTAATCCTCCCCTCGATATCAAGGTGCGATATGGCCCAGGTAAAAAGGAGGCGGTGAGTATCATTCTCAAGGCTCGCCACGGCCTCATTAAGGCTAATTTTCTTATGGAGCATCCTACCGTCGGCCATATTATTTACTCGTTTGGATAAAGGTTAGTGCCTCTAATTTTACGCCAACAAATTCCACAGAAATAAGGGATAACCCGATTAGAATCATCCGGGATTCTTGAACAGGCGTAAGCCATAGATTCTTGGATGACATGAACCGGGAGAAGACTAAGAAATCTTTTTAAACTTACTGAGCGGAATTTTTGAGTGAATTGTCGATCAGGATAAGTTTCTTGAAACACGTCCTCGATAGTATCCATGTCGTTTTTAAGTCTGGATTCTACTTTTTTTACAAACTTTCGATACTCCTTTAACTGCTCTTCTTTTAATTTAAGAACTTCTAAATTTTCAGATAACTTAGATGGGGCCTTATCGAGAGGAATATCCCTTTTCCCACGGTTACAATCGAAACAGGCAGTCAAAAGATTCTCTATAGAATCCTTGCCACCCTTAGATTTTGGGTCGATATGGTCAATTTCAAGGACTACTTCAGGAGGGGTCTTGCCACAATAACAACACTGAAAACCGTCACGCTTAAAAACTTCAAATCTTATTTTCTTAGAAATACTCATCACTTCGCCGCTCGCCCCGTAACCCTGGCCACCAACCGCACGGGCCAGGATGAGTGCTGTTGCGATTTCCGCCGGGCCGCCTCTTCTAATGCTGCAAGCTGCTGGTGGGCCTTGCGGATTTCCTCCTGAACCGCCTTAAACTCTTCACGGGTAATCTCCGCCCCGCCTGGCGAGCCGGAATCCGCCGATTCGATTATGGTCTGACAGGCCAATGAGGTCTCCCGAAAAACCTGGGTAATGTGCCGGCTAATCTCTTCGAATGACTCCAGGGGTTGCGGTATAGTGAAGGCGACGCGCCCGAACAGGCCGTCCAGAAAATCCAGGACCCTCAGATCCCGGCGATGGTGCATGATGTTGATGAGTTCAGGGCGGATCAGGTTATATTTCTCATTTTCCCCGTCCCGCATCTTGTAGAGCGTATAGGCCTCAATGTGGACAGCATGAGCGGTTTCTTTGACTTCGCCCTCTGGCACTGTCTTAAAGAGCTGCTCTTTCAGTTGGCGCCGCTGCGTTTCTATCGGGAGACTCAGGAACTCTTCGATTTCCGACATAACCCCTTCCCATGGCTAATAAATTGTAAATTTTCACACTACCTTGGTTTGGTTTTAGGTATTACACTGCCAACATGGTCAATCATCCTCATATTCGTGGTATCCTGTTCTCAAAAATCCCCCGGGGCCGGTCGCGCATCCCCGCATTGAAAAACCGTCTCCGGGGAGGTGGGGGCCGTGGTCAATGTCCCCTCATAAATCTCTTTTGGAGCCTTATGAAAATCTCTCTCATGATCCCGCCGTGCGTCCGTTGCCTCCAGGTCTGCCCAAACTGCCAACACCTGCCGATAGACAAGCGCCGTCGCCAGGCGGAGGCGGCCTTGATGTTGCTCAAGGAGAAGTTTCCGGGGCTGGTTCCGGATTGGCCAGGGGAGCCGGATGGGCCGGAGAAAGAGCGGTAATCAAGTCAACCAGGTCGGGGCCAAAATCCCTCAAGGAAAACCCTCCCCCGGTAGCCTCAATTATTTTTTTGGCCAGCTTCGGAGTGATTGGGCGCTCCCCCCGGTTGATCTTACGGATGTAGTCTTCGGATACCCCGATATCTTTGGCGATTTTGGGAGGAATTCTTTTTTCAAGAACGGCGGCTGCACGCACCTGACCATGACAAGCAGGGCATAGCCACTCGACCTCAAGGGGTTTGGAGTAATCGCTGTGGTGGCCGTGGAGAATTATGTCTTCAAGGCCACACTTTTCACATGCGGAGGGCTTGATTAAGTGGCCATGATCAACAGCATACTTTACTTTGACCTGGGCCAACTTAGAGGGGCTCGTTTTCATAATGCGGTAGATCCCAGATCATCCGGATTAACTTTACCGTCCGTCGCCCGCTGTATTTTAAGGGCCGTCTTGAGAGAGAGACCCCTCTCTCCTTTGAGAAAGCGAGTAATAACCGGCAAAGGGAACCGATGCTTTTTGGCCCAGCCACAGGGGGTCTCGCCGATTTCTTTTAAGTAGGTGTCTAATTTCATATGATCATGCTAACCGTAAGGTAAGTTTAATGTCAAGAGAAAAATGTACCGTGCAGTTAGATTTTTTCGATTACCATGCGGTTATGAGCGTGGATGACGAAATTGATCAGATATTAGTCTTTATTCGGGACAACCTGAATTATTTTAAGACTAATAATCGAGGCGAACTTACCAGGATTGCGAAAGAATTTAGCCTTAGTCAAAAAAATATGGCGGACTTCTCTAATTCGTATGGACCCGGCTCTAACCCGCAGTTCAGGACTACTTATAAAATTCTGAAAAGACTTTTAGGGAGGCGTCCGGTAGATTTGGAGGGGATTATTCCGGTCATAACTGTTGTGGGGGGTGTTCCAGAAATCCCAAAAGGGCTTAGGCCTGAAGATTATTATGCCGTACCTATGGTTGAGGATAAAATCGCTGCTGGCCTTGGACGTATAGTGGCAGACAAGATCACTGACTTGGTATGGGTTTATAAACCTGAGATTGGTAGTCGCCGAAATTTGGTGGCCGTTAAGCTGGCCCCCGATGCGAAATCAATGGAGCCCGCCCTACACCCTGGAGATATTGTAGTAATAGACCGGGACGATAAAGCTATTACATCGAAGGCAATCTATGCAGTAAGAACCTCTCAGGAACCGTGTGCTATAAAAAGAATCTCGATTTCGAAAGAAAGATTCTGGCTTGTTTCTGATAACCCAGAATGGCCACCCCAGATTTCCGAATTTAATAACTCAGAAGATTTAATTATTGGGAGGGTCGTTTGGTCCTGGACTAGTTGGGTGAGGTGAGCAATGAGTAACTTAGAAGCGGATGGGCCGCCAAAATGTCCGAATTGTGGTTCGAAGCATTTGACTACAATTCAAAAAGGCGACCCACCCAAAAAAACTAAATGGCTAATGGTATTCTTAACAGACGGCCTGTTTGGGTTAGGGGATTATGGAAGCCAAAGGGTTGAATTGGTATGCCTTAAGTGCGGGCACAACTGGCACCCTGGAGATCAATAAAAAATACCCTGTGGTAATTTTTGTAATTGACAACTAAAATACCGCATGGTAATTTTATTCCATGCTTACCCCTGCCCCGCTGCTCACCCCCCAGGAAGTCGCCGACCTCTTGCACGTTTCCATAAGGACGGTATATGAGAATAAACAGAGGTTCGGCGCGGTCTACCCAGCCGGCCTAAGATGCTTGAGATTTAAGGCGGAGGCGGTCTATGCCGCAATGGGAATACAGGAAAGGCCGGTGGCGGTACGAGTTCGAGTACCTGGGGGAGAGATACGGGAAAGCCGGGTTCAAGACCATGCGCGAGGCCCGGGCCGCAGAAGAAAGACATCGCAAGAGACTATCGACTCCGGAGAAGAAGGCCGAAATCGTCATGGTCTTTTCAGATGCGTCAAATGAATACCTGGACTTCGCTAAACTTCGCTATGTCAATAAGACCTACAAAGAAAAGGTTTTCGTCCACCGCTCCTTCATAGAGCATGCAGGCGACCTCCCCCTAAAAGAGATCACGGCCCTGGTGATCGAATCTTACCTCAAGAAGCGCCCCAGCAAACCCAACTGGAACAAACACCGCAAGAACCTCTGCGCCTTCTTCCAATGGTGCTTCAACCGGCGGCTGATGGAGGTCAACCCGTGCCTCTATATCGACAAGATGCCCCTGGACCTCTCCCATAAGAAGATCTATACCCAAGAAGAAATGGTAAAGCTGGTCCTGGCAAGCGGGGACCTCCGGCCGTTTTTCATAGCCATTTTCTCCCTGGCCGCCAGGGTAAACGAGATCAACCGGATTCGCTGGGAAGACGTGAATTTCCAAAATCGGATTGTGACCCTCTGGACAAGGAAGGGCAGGACCGGGGAATGGCGGGAGCAGAAGAAAGGAATGAATGATGAACTTTATGTCGAACTGGACCGGCTCTATACCAAAAATTCGGGGGAGTGGGTTTTCCCTAACCCGGAAACCGGCAAGCCGTTTGTGGACCGTAGGAAGCAGCTTAAGCGGATTTGTTTAGAGGCCGGGGTCCCTTACCTGGGATTTCATGCCATCCGCCACCATGTCGCCAGTGTGCTTCTGGATGTCCATAAAGTAAAACTAAAAACCGTTCAGAGGATGTTAGGGCACACTCGTTTGTCCACCACGGAGGGTTATATTCAGGAATTGTCCGATGGTGTCAGAGAGGCCGGAGAACTGCTAAAAACTACCACTGCAGAAGAAAACCCCGCACAGATTCCCGCACAAGAAAAAAAAGAGGGTCAGCCCGATTGAGCTAACCCGTTGATTTCATTTGGCGGGGACGACGAGACTCGAACTCGCGACCTCCGGCGTGACAGGACTCCGGTCTAACCTGAACCACCCCATAAACCGCACGGTTGACGCAGGCTTTGTGTACTCAGTACCGTGATCTACGATGGTTTGCCGAGAAAACCCCGCACAGAGCCCCGCACAATTTATCGCCCCCTACTTCCAGGACCCCCTCACATTGTTGACGTGTCCGAAAAATCCCCCCAGGCCCTCCGCGTCTCCCCGGTTCATCCAATACCCCTTTTCCCCGGTCCGATCATTCTTGTCAGGGACAATGCTCGTCAATTCGGGCGGTGCCTGTAGGGGGGGCGGCACAAACTCAACGGTCTTTGCGCACCCCGCCGCGACGAAGGAAATCAGCAAGAGCACCATCATCCATCTGGTGAACCTGTTCCTTAACTTTCTGGTCTTCACGTTCCACCTCCAGGATTTTTTCTGCAATCTTGGCCCTAACTTCAGCCTTATGTGTGATGCACCCCTTGACCTGGCAACCGGCAAAGAGAATGCCGGAGAGTAGGGTGGCGCCCAAAGCTGTGCCTATGATCCGGCCTACGGCTGTTTTAAGTAACCATGCAAGGATGATGTCCATCTATATTACTCCGCTTTAACTGCCCGTTTAGGTTCGGGGTCCATAGGGATAAACTTGGCATCGGTAAATCTGCGTCCCCCATAAAGAGCCAAGCATGACCCCAAAAAAGCCCCCATAAGGGCGGCATCTACGTTGCCGAAATTTACTGAGACATGCTCATAAAGTTTTATGGTGGCCCCGGAGAATAAAAATTTGAATCCAGCAAACCAAAAAGCCGCCAGGGCTATAAATGCGCTCCGGGATTTTCGGCCGGCAGCGCCATCCTGAATTGCAAACCAGCTCACCCTAACACCTCCTGAAACCCTTTGGCCCGGGTTAAAACGTCCCGCGAGTAGTTTCCCCCGGTAGTGTTAGCGTCCACCACGTCGCCCATTTCCAAAGCCTTCCGGACGTTGCCCGGGCCACAGTTGTAAGCGGCGATGCTGGCCCGGAACAGGGCGGCGTAGTCTCCCCCCAAGGCATTGAAGCAACAGTCGCCCAGGTAGTTAAAGGACGACACGATCACGTTTTTATGGACGTACTCCAGGGAGGCCGCCAGGTCCTTCCAATCATCCCCGGCACAGAAAGCCGGGTGGCTCCGGTCGTCAATCTGCATGATGCTATGGCCATGGCCGCCGTCGCCTAACCCCTCTGCATCCAAGAGCAGCCCAAAGCGGCTTTCCCGGCTGGCGATACCGCAGAGCACCCAAACCATCCAGTTGGGGCCCAGGGCCTGCTGCATGACCGCTACAAGCTCCGGTGGCCAGGTGTAAGCGTCCGCCGCGGCCTGGATGATAGGAAGGTATTTTCGGGCCAAGGCCAGCTCGTCGGGTTTGAACTGTCCGGTTTTTCCGGATGGTTCGAACTGTTCGGAATTTCCTAATAGTTCGGATTCACCAGACGGCCCAGGCTGCACGATAGGAGCCGAGGCAATAGTAGGGGCCGGGGTGCTTCCTTCTATAGGAGCCTCTGCCACGTCCTCGCCCCAGGCAGTCGGGAAAAGTGGGCTGTCATGGCCCCGGTCCCGAATCCAAGGTAATTGAAAGTGCATGCCATCTCTCAAACTATCCGGCTGCCAAAGTCCGCCCCACTCGAAGCCGGATTCAGCAAAGCACTGGACGAATTTAGTTGAGAGGGTTGGCATCCCGCCAAACGGATTGCTCCCGGCGTTCAGGTCCATCGCCAGGCCCCAAGAATGAACCGAATAGCTCGAGCCCCCTTTCATCTGCCGGATATTGAAACAGCCGTCAAACGTCCGCAACTCCCCGGCCAAGCCGCGCCCGCAGAGCTTTTGAAACGCCGCCCGTAGGGGCCCGGCCAACAGCTCATGGCCGTATATCCGCAGGGACCATGGATTACCCTCAAAGTCCCGGACGTGCCCCAGATATTCGGCAAATTCCTTAAGGCTAATCGTGGTCAGATAGGAAGCCGGATCCCGCGGAGCTCCGAATAGGTTTAATAATTGGTTCTGCATGATCGGGAATTTCATCTTGAGTCCTCCGTCCCTCAATAATGCGCCTTAAGTAATGCCGCCAGTATTGCCCCTACGATAGACCCGATGAAGGCACTCGCCCCGGCCCCGGTATAAACGATAACCTTGAGCCGATTAATGTCGTTCCATTGCGATTGATCGGACTGTTCCAGATGAATAATCCGGCGCTCATGGTCCTGACACTTGCGGCCACCTTGGGCTTCCTCAACCTTTTCAACTCTGCCGCAAACCGTATCGTGTAGTGGGCAAAAATCTTGATTTGCCATCCATTGAATCCCCCAGAGTTAAAGGTTCGCCTCCTGTCGCCTTACTCCCCCGGCATCTGCTCAACCGGCACATCCTCGATATCTATGGCCCGGGTATCGGCATCATCTTCAGCCGCCTAAAAAACCAAAAACATTCCAGCCTTAAATGGGCTGTATTCTACCTGGGCAATAATTTGCCCCACCTTAAGCAACGGTGGGTCTTCCCATTCAATTTGGGTTCCTACCTGGGAGACCTTGATTAGCGGTGGGTCTTCCCATTCAATTTGGGTTCCTACCTGGGAAACCTTAAGCAACGGTGGAACTGGAAAGGTAGCTGTCCGGATCGCATCTATTTCAGTATCAGAAAGAAGGCGATTAAAAACGACAACTTCATCGGTCAGGCCATCAAAAGTAGTGCCAGCGCTATTGAAACTTCCTATCTTAAAATCGGTTGCACCTGGAGTCAGGACTGTCCAGTCATTCTTCGCATAAGTAAGAACCTGACTATCACTTGACCTAAATATCCTGAGATTTGAATATCCTGCATTGCCATCCATCCTGACCGCAACGTGATACCAAACATTAATGGCAACTGGAAGACTAGTGCTCTGCCAGCTATTATTCCAATCCAAATGAAAGATACCATTATACTGGTATACCCCACATGAGCCAACAACCCGAAGTTTACCGATAAGACCTTGATCACCAGCTGTAGAAGAAAACTTGAACCAGCCAAGATAAGTTCCTTGTCTATTTGCTCCTCCACTTTTAAATGGAAAGTCTGCTGGTAGGCTGGCATCAGGAATAGTGTAACATTGGCCGCTCGCCCTTACCAAATGAGTAGAGCCAAGTCCTTCTTTAAAATCTATGAGTTCAGACGTAGGAGCATTTACTGCCGTAAGAGTATTTTCACCCTGGGAATCAACGGTCAACGCCCCAGATTCAAACCGCCAGAGGGCTTTGCAACTTGGATCGTTGGAGAAGGCGGTAATTTCATTGGCATGAAATGATTCAGATGTGGAAGTTGAAGCAGTTTCAGTGATCCCAATGGGTAAGACAGGCGGTGAATTAATAAAATCATAATGGGAATCAATCGTAGATTTAGCTAATGCAGCATTATAAAAAGCAACTTTTGCCAGAATCCCCCGGTAATAACCAGTTGTAAGGAAGCGGCCAATCTGAATAGTAGAAGGAGCCGTTAATGACACACCGGCTCTTTGTACTTGCGTTCCTTGTGAAACCTTGTCAACAAAGAGTTCGAATACCCCGCTTGTTTTAATGCGGGTCATTACCACATGGTGCCAGTTTCCATCATTATAGTCGGCTGCACTTATTACAAAAGGTGAATCATATACCCCAGCAAGGATGTTGCCCCCAGAAACTAAATTGATACCAAAATCATTGGTGTAACCGCCTACTTCTGCTCCAGTTAACCCCCAGCCAGACCAAAAATTGGTACCGACAGGGGCTGAGTTGGCAGTCTTCAACCAAAATTCAATAGTAAAGTCGTCCTGGATTTGCCGAGCTATGGAAATTGCCCCACCATTAAGATTCAGAGCTTTACCATCAAAATCATCTACCTGGGAGAGGCTGGCTGCATTAACTACGGTCCCTGTATTAGTCCCTTTAGAGTCTGCTCCCAAATTAGCAGCATCAAGGAAGCTGTAAAAATTGACCAAACTCGATTCGGCCAGAATTATGTTGTCATAAGTGGGCATCTGTTACCTTTACTTACACCACGGCCGGAGCGTTGATTTCCCAAACATCTTTGCTGGCCAAAGTAAAGCCCACCCCTGCCACTACGGCGAAATCTGTCATGGTATCCACGAACTTCAAAGCCGAAGTGCTGGACAACCCGAAGGCCACATGATTAGCCGTACCATCAGCCGCTCCAGTACCGGTCTTTTCGGCCAAGGTCAGTTTGCGCCCGGAGACATCGCCAGCAGCTTTACTCCAATCGCTAGCTGGGGTCAATTCGATGGTGGCCAGATTGTAAGTCGTAGCAGCTTCTTCATAGGTAGCTGGTTCTTGCGAACAGAGAAAGGCTCGATCACTCAGGGCTACTTCATCCAAATTCTTATCCATTACTGCATCAGGAACCATGATTGCCATATCGTTTCTCCTTTCTATGCCACCGCTTTGACGCCAATTTCAAGAGCATTAACCTCAGCTTCGGCCCAGGCCGCCTCCGTGTCCGGGTTGGTTTCCCAGATGTTATAAAGCTGTACGGAAGAAGATGGGACTGGCTTGTCATCACTGACATAATCCGTACTGTTGGTGCGAACCGCGAGTTGAAGGTTGGTTGGAGTAGGGGAACCTTCAAACCTGGTTAACGCCTGGACTTGGACACAGTTAATAGCCCCCACATCCCCGGCTAAGTCGCCCGCGGCATACAAGTCCAAATGGTCAGCCGTGTTGGTGAAGATATAGTCGGTCTCGCTGCCAGGGATTTCATCGACACATTCATCATTAGCCCCGGCCGATGGGGTCCATTGAGTCGAGTTTCCGGCCCCGATGGGCACAAGTGCCTGAATTTTGGTATTGCCAGGCCAAGCGGCATTATCCACTATGATATTATCCACATAGCAAGAGGCGTAGCCATTGCCTACACCATGATCGCCCAGCTTGAATGAGGTAATTGGTAAAGTTACACCAGAAGTATTGCCACTAAAATCAATCACCAATATGCCATTTATTTTTAATTGGAAAACCCCACTGACATTATGAGATTTAAACCGTACTTCTATAAAATAAGTAGTAGCATCAGGAAAACTATTTGCAGTAGTTCCCAGAAGAACATTGTCCGAACCTCTGTAGGCACTCAAATTGTAAACAAGGTAACTACTCCCAGTACGGTTTATGTATCCTAATTTTGTTGCTCCATTTAAAAAACATATTAAAGGGATACAAGGACCTATTGGCCTCCACCGAAAAGACACATAATATTCAGACGCACTTGGTAGTACCTTCTGAATAGAATCTCTTGCGTGAATTAACTCGCAACAATAGACACCATCCATTCCAGTTTGAGCGTTTACTACAGTAGCTCCAATCTGAGCATCCCACAAATTCAAATCCCCAGCTTCAAAACCATCAATAAATACTCTGGCCATTTTAATAACCCCTTGATAGGCTAACGAAATGATATAATTCGGATATGTCATTATAGAAAAAACCAAGATAATCGGTTTTATTAGGACTCGCAGAAAGCGATACTGGTAGGATTACATCAGAACCCGCAGCGACCTCTACCCCAAAAGTCACCGCCCGGCCCCCCACTGCATCTTGCAGAAGCTCCAATACACATCTCTGACTGTCATAGCCCCCAGACATATTGATGACCGTGGTGGATCTGTTTAGAACGATTCTGACATGATTACCCAACGACCAGTCGACGTCGATCGTGTCAGCGCTCGTCGGTGACTGGACTGTCCTGGCAGACTTCACCAAATAGTCCAGACTGGTAGCAACCGCAGAGTCGTCCACCCCCACCTTGGCTTCCAGGTTGTTAATATGGGCGGCCAGAACATCGGTTATGCCGTCAACAACGTTGGTTAGATTTGCTGGAAAGGCCATAGACTACCTCCTTAATATAGTTATGTTATCTATAATGGTAGAATATACCCAGAGACATACATTTTATTCATAGTCACGGCTGTAGCTAAAGACATAGTTACAGTACATATATCGTATAATGGGAATGTTCCATAACTACCATTAACTAATATCACGCTTAGATAATTTGTCCCATCAAAATTATTTGTTGTCAACCCAGCAGCTACAATATTATTTAATGGGTCCTTTGGTCCAACTGGATATGGCCCACCTGAATCTTCACTATTGCCACCACCAATAAAATAAAATAAAGCGTTAAAACTGGTTGCCATCGGAGAACACATCGGCACATTTTCGCCAGCAGTATAATTAGTAGCAGTATATTTAAATTCGTTATCATCCTGTGTAATTGAACGAATATTAGATGAACCATCATTCCAAACGTCGCCCAGGTATCTAAAATTTGTATTAGGCAAAATGATAAACCAGTCGCCCGCCGCCACAGTTAAAGCCGTGCCGGAATAAGTAACCGTGCCACCGGTGGCATCGTTGTTATTATTGGCGGTAATAGTGCGTAAAAGCCCCTTGCTGGCCCCTGAAATAAAATAGATTGAGGCCCCCACCAGTTCATCCGTGGTCAGGCCGTAGCCGATACCTGTAGCCGGAGTGAGCAGAGTACCCAGACTGATTACCTGTCCGGCCTGGGACTTGACTCTCATCCAGGGCATCGCCTTCAGGGTGAAGGTGGTGTCGGCGTTACCCGCCAGGGCAAAGAGCGCATACCATTGGGAGACTTTCTCGGTGCCATAATTGCCACCACTGCCAAATTGGGCGCTGACATCCGACGAATTGATTCTGGATATACCGTCAGAATTGACCGCCAGGAGTTGGCCTGAGTTAAGAACATTCGGGAACCCAGACATATTTGCCACCGCCGGACTATTGGCAGTAGCGGCGACTGTCACCGTTGAGGCATCAGCCCAGGTAATAGCTGGAGCTGCGGTCACGGGCGCCGGCGGATCCGGGATGGTCAAACCAAGCAGGCCCAGAGTGCGTTCATCGGTGATTAAATCATTAGTGATCGCCGTGGTGCTGGTGGCCAGGAGGATTTGGCAAACCGGCAGTTTATCCGCCGGGATCGCCGGAGCGGTTGGCGCAGCAGCCTCGGTCCCGGCCACGACCAAGATCACCCCGGTATATCTATCCACTACCACCCGGTCAATCCGGGGGTTAGTAGATGGGGCCGTGATGGCGGTAGAGTTCTGGCCGACCTTTTCCGTGAGGGTGGTGCCATCAAAAATATGGCCTACATCGACCCGGACCGTCATATCGGGGGGGTCCTGCTCATGCGGGGCGAAGGCCAGAGCTGTACGCCTAGCCGCCATAATCGACCCCTCAATGGCCTGCGAATAAAGGGTAGGATTGCCGCCCATGGTCTCGAAATTGGGTTGTATCGGGGTGCCTGCCATACTCATTCTCCTTTCACCAGCAACCGTAAGGATGCGCCGGGGTCGCTCGGAGCGAACTGACTAAAGTTCGGATCGACATAGACGCCGCCGTTGGCCTCGATTTGATCTATAACGTCATAAAAATGGCTTAAAATCCCTTGCACCCATTGCCAGGCAGGCAGGATCAACATAATCAAGCGAACCAACTGCGCTTGGGCTACGGCTCTGTCTGACTCAGGAGTTTCGGGGTTGAGAATTATGGCCAAAACCGCAGCTACCGCCGCCGCCAAACTTATCTGGGTGCCCAGATCATAATGGGAAAAGATGAAAGTATGCAGTTCATCTTTCAGTAGATTGATAGCGTCAATCTTTTCTCTTACGGATACAGCCTGGGTAAGCGCCTTAGGATGGATTAAGTCTGCTCTGTCAGGAGTAACCCCTGATTGCATCTCCAACGCCAATACTCGCCGTTCTAATTTCAGAAATTGTTCCGCCGGAGTTGCCATTTTATGCCGCCTGATCGATCACGGGCTGGAACCCGGTGATGCGGCGCAGACCGTCCGCCGCCTGGTGGGCGATTTTGGATTTGACGTATCGGGCCTGCAGGTAGCCGATGGACCAGTCCTCGAAGCCGTCATAGGCCCCGGCAGTCAACTTATAATCCACCGACAACTGAGGAGGCTTATTGCCGGTTTCGCCCGGCCCCAGGTTGCTTTGTATTCGCGCCCAGAGCCGGGCCGTCTCATCACTCCCTAAGTCAATCTCCGGGGTCTCATAGCTGTATTCCTCATAGGGATTATGGCAGTAGCCAAAGAGACAATCGAAATAATCATCAATAGTGGCCGGCTGCATGGACGGGTTGATGTTACCGGTCTGGGGGTTGCGGACACAGTTGATCAGGGTCCCGGCCCACAAGGGGGCCTGTTGTGTCTGACTAATGATTGTATAGAACTGGTAGACCTGGAGAGTTACCCGGGCCGCGGTCGCTGAATAGTTGCCAGAGGTATCAATGGCCTTAATGAGAAAATCCCAGGTGCCAAAGGGGACTTTTGTGGTGTTAAAAGTGCTCCCAGAGTATTTGCCATTCACTACCGCTGCATAATCCCAATCAATTCCAACCTCGCCATATCTAATTTCATAGGTAGGTACGTCTTTATCTGGAACTAAAGTCCACTCGGCTTCAATTTGGTTCTCCATCTGCATAACTATAAAACCGGTCACATCGGAGGGATCGGCAGTCTTGCCCTCTACCACATGCGTTTCCGTTGTGCACCACGGACCCCGGGAGCCGTCTTTTTTGACGTAGCGCAGGCGGAAATCGTAGCTCTGGCCGTCCGTTACCGGGAGGATTGACACCTCGCCCACATCCAGAGAGACCACGGGGAGAGTAAGGGCCGCTTCTCCGCTGCCCGTAACCCAGAATTGCCCCTCAACGCCGGTGATTTGGTGGTCCAGGCCGGAGGGCCGTACCAGAGTGACCAGAATGCGGGATTGCCAGCCACCGCCGGGGATCGGGAAAAGGACTGAACCGTCGGAACGGATATCGCCGATAAGCGGGGCTGACCAGGCGGCCGGGATAGATATTTTCGGGTCATGATTGGGAATAGCGCCCACGTCCGCCAGGTAGATATTTTCATCGTAGGGCACCGTGACCACGGTGGCGGAAAGATCACTGTTCGGCTGAATGGATTTGATGAGCAGGTCGTTGGCTTCCAGGCCGGCTTCGCCGAAGAGGAAAAGGTCACCGGGCAGGAGGTTGAATTCCGCCGGATCAACCGGGGTTACGAAGGTGACGGTCTTGACCTCGCCGGCGTCGGTCACTATGGGGCAAAGCAGGCTGGTATTGTCGCTCAACCGGAAGCGCAGCACATAGTCTTTCCCCGCTTCCATGGGCAGGATCTCGTCAACCGTCACGCCGCCAACAGGGCCGGAGTAAATTGGCTTTGTCAGGTCGGGCTCCCCGTATTTTGCCCCGGAACCGTACTTGATGCCGCCGCCATATTTGTTTTTTATTTCATAGCCGATGATCTCCATGACTACTGATTTCACCCGGCCCCAACTCAAACCCGACAACATCACATCATGTCCGACTTTGGTCCGGTCTCCCCGGGTGGCCACCAGCCATTCGATATCCGTGCCGAACTGGACCGACTCAAAGCCGCGCAGTCGGGCCACAGCGTCATGATAGCGGGTATGGCGGAAGATCAATTCGGGGTCGGTAACGCCAGGGAGGTCAAGCTGCTCGAAGATCGCGGCCTCGGCATAATTTTGCGTGGGGGAGAACGGCTCCCCCACAACCTGAGTAACACCCCAAGTATCTTTGCCGTTAATCAGATAGCCGTCCGATGGGATGATCCGTTCGTCTTGTTGATACTGCATGCCCTCATTGATAAACGGGCACCGGAAGGCATGGGGGCGCTCCACGATGGTCACGGTGGATTGGAAAGAATCCTTGAGGATATTCCGGGGCGTGAAGGCCGGGCCGGTGACAAAAGGTTTGGGCTCATCGATGATCACCCCCACCTTGGAATCGATGCGGGTGTAAGCCGACCGGGCCGCGGCGGCGATTTCCTTGATCAGCTCTTCAACCGTGCAGTTGTAGTCGATGTATTTGTGATATTTCCAGCCCTGGGTTTCGCAGTATTCGTGCCAGTATTGCAAATTCAACAGGTCAATCCTGGAGTCCGCCAAGGGCTTCTGGTTCTGAGGACCTTGGAGAACCAGCCGCTTAAGGCTGGCCGGATTCTGGGTAGGCCGGGTGATCCAGGTCTCGGTCTCGGCGTCCCAATCCGGACAAATGGAAGTAAGGGTGCCCTTAAACTCTTCTACCGTGCCGTTTAGCCGCCCCGTGGCCTGGATACGCATGGCGGTCTTAGCCAGGGGGTGTGGGAAGCCAATGGGGTCTTCGTTCGTGATGGTGCGCAGGGCCACCCAATAACTGACTGAAGAGGTCCAGATAGTGTCTGGGGCCGTGGTGCGCACCACTTTGATATCGTATTGGCCGCGGGCCGGAACCTTCCAGCGCAGGTTACCGCGCACCTGGGATTTGGTGTTGCCGGTCATGGCGATGGCGGTAGCCGCGTTGCCGTCCCCGTCCGTGCCATTCGGGGTAAGCCAGCCCCCGGAGGTTCCGGTTTCCCGGTAGGCCACGGTGAAAATGACGGTGAAATTATAAGTGCCGCCGCCGGCGGTCAGACCCATAAGGCTGTTGCAGGCTATGTCGATGGAGAGTTCGTCGGCGTCCAGGTCAGAGGTGTCGATGTTTTCGACGTTTTGTTCAAGCTCAATGCTGAGGGCCTTTTCCTGGATATCCACGGCATAGAGGGTCAGAGGATCATCACCCCAGGTGATCGAGGCCGTCTGCGCCCCGTTCCCGGCTTCCGTGGTGGTGGCCGTGCCGGTGCTGTAGGTCAGGACCAGTTCGGTGACGTTGGTTGTCAGGTAGCCGGTATCGTTCGCCGCGGTGGTACAGCCGCCCAAGGTCACGGTGTCCCCGGCCTTGATGCCGTCCACCAGCCAGTTACCCTCAGTCCGGGTTAGAGTCCGGGCACTCACGTTAATGGCTATGGTTTGGTTGGATACGAGCAGGGTCAGGTTGCGGTGCTCAACCTCGATGCCTGGATAATTTTCCAGGGCGGTATCCAGGATGCGCAGATCTTCCACCTGCACCGGGGCAAAGCCCCAGATGACCAGGATGCGCAGCCATTGCTTGCCCCCGGCGCTCTCGGTATAGGTCCTGGCGCCATAGAACGGCGCCACCCGGAACTTGCCCAGGATAAAGGGTACCGGCCCCCAGAGATTCGCCTTATTCTGCGCCCCGGTGATGGACAGGGTGGGGGAGGATTGGCCGTAGTCCACCCCGGTCAAGCCGGGCATGGCGGAAAGTGCAGTGAGAGTGCCCGCGCCGCCCGGCTGGACCGGCGGGAATAGGGCGTTCAGGGCCAGGTTACCGACGACGCCGACGATGCCGCCCGCCAATGATCCCATCATTGGAGCCAAAATAGGATAAGCCGCTGGGCCGATCATCCAAGTTACCAGGGCAGCGACCGCAATCACCGCTATCGCCAGAAAGACAGTCCCGACAATCCGCCCGACCCCGCCGCCGGAGGGCACCACCCGGATAGCGATTTCTGACCCGGGCGCGGGATAGGTGTTGTCCCAGAGTTCCGGGGCCATATATTTGTCGTTTACCCAAACATGCGCCCGGCGGCGCAGGAGGGCGTCTGGCTGAACTTCTGCCAGAATTTGCGTTAGGGATAGGGCGGGAGATAAGGAAAACTCCTGATTCGCCAGCTTGAACGGGTGGGTGCAAGCCACCACGTGCAACGGCTGCGGCTCAATTATGGCGGGCAAGTTCGATATGACGGTATCTCCCGATAACCCTTGTTTTCCATAGCCCGGAATTGTAAGGGGCAACACAGGTGTCTATATCCAAATCACAGTGCAGCATGGACCCTGGTTTAATGATTAATCCCACATGGCAAGGCCAGTGGCCATGTCTGAGTAAGATCACGTCACCGGGGCGTTCCTGGCCTTCCAGAATAGGCTCCCAGGACCGGGCATGTTCCTGAAAAAGTTCCCCGGCCTCTTGGGAACTGAGGGCCGAGATATGCTCATACCCAGGTAAAGCAATCTCAAAGCAATCGCGATAAGCCTTCACCACCAGGCCCCAGCAATCCCAGCCGGTGAAATCCCGGCCCTGATCCTTGAAGGGGACGCCCGTGGGTTCAGTTGCTCGCCTGATAAAGTCAATCAATTTCATTTTTTAGCCCTTGATATTTTGGGCGAACGCTTATATTTAATGGTCAGGAGGTTTGCCATGAAATCTCTTCGTCTACTTTTTCTATGCCTTATATTGATAATGATCGGGTGTGCTTCTTTTGCTGATATTCGCCAGTCAGAACCGATCAAAACCTTGTCCATTGATGGCCAAGCCCCGCGGAATATCGCCAACTGCTCGCTTTATGAGTTAAAGACGGAAAATGGCCTATCCCCCATTTTTGTTGAAAAAGATGGTTCATGTTTCATTATGCTCAAAGGCGATCCGGATTTCGGCTATGCTTATAATTTTGGCGAACTATCATTTAAGCCTCAAGGCAAGGGGACGTTGATTGAATTACGCACATCTACGCCTGGATCTTGGGCCAAAGATCAAATTTGGAGTTCCGTAATCAAGTGCGCCGCCCCTCAAAACAGCCCCGGAAAATAGCTCGGGCAAAATGAATACCCGCACGCCGGTTCCTGGAATAACCCCTCCAGGGTCAAATCCGCCTCGATGGTCAGGGCGTTATAGGTAATCTCCCGCATCTCGAAATCCGTACAGGCCACTTCCACCAGGTCGGGGTCGGATGCCTTCACCAGTTCCAGATCGACTACCGGCGCCGTGCCCGCCGCCCCCGCCTCCCGGATCGCAGCCACCACCAGCCGGTCGATGTTGTCCATGACCAGCTTTGGCTGGGGCAGACGCTCATCCGAGTCCTCTCCCAGGGTTACCTGTAAGGGGCAGGCCAGGAAAATATGGCCACGGCTCACGACGTTGGCCCCGGAGGTGTTCAGGTAGATCGGGTTTGGCAGGCTGGCTTCCCGGATGGTCACCAGGACAATAAAGGCCTCGGCGGTCTCCTGGGCGTTTACTGCGGCGATAAAGGCAAGGGATACGTCCCGGCTCATGGCAGTTGCTCCATGGTCATGGCTACCCGGAAGACCCCGGCGCCCAAGTGCTCATAGTCCACCAATTTATCTTCCGACTTCGGAACCAGCCTCACGGTGATAGTGGTGCCCCATTTGCGGGGGTGTGGCCAGACAAAAGACAGGGCCCCGTCGCTAATATCGTTCTCCAAAAAGTCTTCCCAGATAGCCATTTCATCTGGAGGAAACTCATACTCGACTTCAAACGGCCTGACCCCTGCGGTAAACCGTTTCCTGCTCTTGGCCGGACCCGCGTCCATTTTTGACCTAATAAGGAGGTTCGGCGGAGACTCCGTTAGGGTGTCGCTATTCGGTTCAGCCGGTAAGGTTGCGGGCCAGGTTGGCAAGGTGTTACCTCTTTGTGGCGCCGCCGCCACGGTTGATCGCTTTGTAAAGTGCGCCGCGGCGGTTGTAGGCTTTGGCGGCCATCTGGTCCACGGTCACGATGACATCGCCGTTCGGTTGCGTCTCGGCACCGGCCTGGGTATTGGGGGCGTTATTGTTCACGATGACATTCGTCGGGGACTGGCCGGCACTAAGGAAATTTTTCAAGTCACTCAAAGGTGACACCACTTCGGGCTCCCCGGCCTCGGCGATCATGGCCAGGGTGGGCTCATAGGCAATCCCGCCCGCCGCCATCTCCTGAAAGCTGAAGTTGGCGGCGCTGAAGGCATTGGAGACACCTACCAGCGACTCTCCGCCCCCGCCCGCCGCGGCTGGCGTAGCACCGCCGCCGAACAGGTTCCCGCCCCCCATGGCCCCGCTAAGGCTGTTGAGCAGCCACTTGACGGCGCTGGTCAAGGCGGTCCCCAGGGCGTCGAACCCCGGCTTCAGGGCGCTCATCATGATGCTGTTGAACATCTCAATCAGGGTGTTACCGATATCTACGGTGCCCTGGCGGATGCCGTTGATGATGTTGGACACCCCGGAGGAAAACTCGCCAGCAATGCTGTTCATGGTCTGGCCGTACTTCACGTCGAACTGCTTGGCGCCCAGGTTGGCGTCCAGGGCCGTCAACTCTTCCGGGGTGGCGCCCCGCCTCATGGCCTCCTGCTTGGCCCGCTGCCATTCCAGCACCAGACGTTGCAGCTTCGCTTCCTGGTCCGTGATCTGCCCTAAGAGTTGTGAAGTCTCGAGGTTCAGATCCTCGGTTTTCTGTATGGATTGTTGCCGGGCTTCCACCTGGCGCTTCAGTTCATCGGTGACCCGCTTTTCGCCTTCCAACCGGGCCTGGGCCGCTTCCGTGTCCAACTTGGCCAGGGTCTTCTTGTTCTCGGCCGCCAGCTTCTGCCGGGCGATCTCCTGGGCCGCGGGGCTCAACTTCTCATCGGCCTCCAGTTCAGTCAGGGCCTCTTGATACGCCTTCTCCTGAGCACTCTTTTTCTGGGCGATCATGGCCAGGGCCGCGGTGGTTTCTGCTTGCTGCAACTCCTGGAGGCGCAGGTAATAGGTCTGGCCGTCGATCAGGTCATCGGACAGGCTCTTGTCAATCTCACTCCGCTTCTTATCATTGGTGGACTTAAGCAGGTCTAAAGAGTTCTGGGCGTCGGCCAGTTCGGCCTCCCGCTTGACCTTGAGCATGGCGAGCATGGGAGCCAGGAGGTTGTCGGTGGCTTCCTTGGCACCCTTTTTATCCTTATCTCCCCCTCCGGCATATTTCTTGGCATCATCCAAGGCCTTCTGGTGAGCTGCCTTGGCTTCGGCCAGGGCGGTATCGGGAGTTGTGGCCCAGGCGGCTAAATAATCCTGTACCTGGCCGGTTTTACCCGATTCCTTCAAGTCCTCCATCGTCATCCGTCCCCGGAGGTTTGCCGGGACATCAGAAACTTCTTGCTGATTTTCTATCAAAGCTGCTTGCTGATTGTGGAGCCACTCAGCATAATTATTAGCTTGCTCAATACTTTTAAATTTTCCTAAAAATTGGCCAGTATTATGATAATAATCAATGGCTTCTTGGTCATTCATTATTCGTGCATCATTACTGACGGTAGGAATCAGAACTTCCAGGTCTTCTTCATTAAATGACATTGAACGGACGGTGCTGATAGAACCATCTGGATTTTTTACTTGCGGTCTGTGATAAATGTCTATATTCCCTGGTACTTCACTCGGAGGAGAAGAAGTAGCTTGTGAAGCCGTCGGCACTTGCCAGGGCCACATGAAACCGGGGCGCTCAGTACCCGGAAGGGTAGCCCGCTTTTGAATATCGCTTATAGCGTCATAAGCTGCCTTGAGTCCAAATAGGGTTACTATGATGGCAATGGTCCAGGGGTTGGCCGTAAGGCCGAGGAGCCAGGTCTGAAGGCCACTGGCTGTCGTCGCCGCCGCGGTCATGGCTACCGAGGCGCCCTTCAGGGCAGTAGTCAGGGCTATGATCCAACCCGCCGCCTTATTGGCTATATAAATTTCCGCCAAGGTTTTGAGCAGGTTCTTATTTTCAGCAATAAAGGCCCCAATATCGCGGATGCCTGTGGCCAACCACTTCACCCATTCGGCCCCGGCCTTCCCCCATTCTGCCAGCCGCTCCTTGTTGGCTTTGGCCCAGGCTTCGAGGTCTTTATAGCCCCGGGTCATTTCTTGAACGAAACCCATCATGGCCGGTTGGAAAATCGGCCAGAGGGCGTCCTTAGCTTCTTCGGCATAGCGGGCCATCGAATTCAACTGCTTGCCCACCGTCTCCATCTCCGCTTTATAAGCCCCCGCTGAGCGCTGCCCCGCATCCAGGGAGGCATTAAGCACCTTCATGGAACGGGTTAGCGGATCAAGGCTGTCCGCTGATTTACCCAGGACTGTTGACAAGAGGCCGATATTAAGCAGATATTTGCGGAGAATTTCCGGTTGCTGTGTAACGATGCCGGTCAGGATGTCGTTAAAGGCTTCGGAGGTATTCTTGCCTACCAGGGCCGCTTGGTTGCGGGCCACATCCGCCAACTGCTCAATTTTCTCCAATGGCATGCCGGAAACCACGAAGCGAGTGACAGCATTCATGGCCTCCTGAGTAGTAATGCCGAGCTTTTTGAGTTGTCCCACATAGTAATCCAGAGACCCCTTGGACATTCCGGCATTTTTACCGACAAGTTCCATGCCCACGGCCAGGGTCTCGGTCCTGGCCCCCACCATGGCGGCGTCCTTAGCGAAATCCCGGAGGGCGGTGACCACCTCATAGATACCGACCGCCACTCCAGCGAATGCAAAGGCCTTCTTGACCGACTCGCCCACGCCCTGGGCCATGGTTTTGAAGCTCTGCATTTCAGAGCGGCCCTGGGCCAGATCCCTTTTCAGGTCGGACAGGTCCAGGACGATCTTGCTGAGCAACAGAGCGAGTTCGGTTTGATCGGCCATCTTATTTCCCCTTCACGGGCATCCCGCTAAGAAAGGCTATGGCATCGGGAGAGAGGGTGGATTGCCGACCAGTTTTTTTTGCCGTCCCGACTGCCGGCTTCCCGTCCAGTGCCATGAGCCAGTTTTCCAATATCTTCCCCTCACCTTTCCCCAGGGCCAAGTCCAGGGCGTTCATGACGGCAACTGAGAAACCCAGGACCTGTACCTTAAGTTCTTCCTTTTGGTTCTTCAAAACCGCCCGGTAATACTGCAACACCAAATCTATCGGGTACTCGTGGAGCAAGGCCTGGTGGTCATGGCCATGGTCGACCAGGACCGCCAGCGCCCGGGTGAACTCTAAGCCGCCCTGACCATCGCTTTGAACTGGCCCATGATCAGGGGCAAGGAGTTTTTTATTCGTTCGATGTTCTGGACGATGATGGTGAGACCGATTGTCGCGGCCTGGTCGAACGCCATATCGTCAACTTCTGTTTCCGGAATATCCAGGGTGGCCGCAATCAAACCGGACATGACCGGCAAGATGCCTTCAATGATTTCCGCCCCCTTGTCCAGCAAGACCTCCTGGGCGTTCTCCGGAGTCATATCCAGGCTTTTGAGGACCGGAATAAGCCCGATCAGAGCCGGATAGACCTTCTTGAAGCGCCCGAACGACCAAGGCTTGATCTGGTAAGGGCCGATCTCCACTTCCGGCAACAGGGTCGCCACTTCATCCTTAACTTTTCCCTTTTCAGGCTGCATACATTCTCCCTATGTTTACGACTCGCTCAGGGCTTCCCAATAGCCGAAGGGCTCCGTGGGATTGTTCGCATAGTCGTCCAGGACCTCCAGGGTCATACCAAGCTGCATCTCCTTTTTGGGGTCAAAGGAGAGGGTGCCGTCCGGCTTGAGCTGGCACTTGGAAATATGGTACTTGCCAGTCAGGCCCGTGGAGGGGGCGAAATCCAACCGGGCCGACCCTTCCTGGAATTCGGCGGTGGCCATCGGGAACCGCAGGCTTTCCCAGGTGGTTTTGGTATAGCTCACCTTCACCTCTTCCCCGTCGGCCAGGAAGCCCGCCGCCAGCCGTCCGATACGGCCCTGTAGCAACCCGCCCGCCACCTGCCCCGGGTCCTGGATGTAGTCGGTATTGCGCACCGCGTTCTGCCGGATAGCGTTGACGGTCGCCACCGTGGTCCAAGGAGTCGTGGCGCTGATCTGGATAAAGTACCCGGTATAGCCGTTGACAAGGGCAGTGGCCCAGTCCGCCGGCAGATCGAAATTCATCTTGCCGTCCGCCGCCAGAGCCGCACCCGCCCCGGCCAGATTGCTCACCGCCGCCCAGGCGCTCCCGTTCCAATACTTCACCACCACGGCGCCGTATTCCCCGGGCACAGCAAAGTCGAAATAGACTTCGGTGAACGGAGTGGCCTTGCCCAGATAGAGCAGATCTCCGGCCTCTTCCAGGGTGTCAAAGGGTGTCCCGGCCAGCGAGTCGGCTTCGACGCTATGGTCCACGAACGCCTCGGCGCTGTCGTCGTAGAGAAACACCTTGTCCAGGAACTGACGCACGGTAACAGAAGAGACCCCGTAACCGAGCAGGGAACTGGGCAATTCGCCGTTCAGAGTGACCGCCTCATCAACCACGGCCTCAGTGCTTTCCCCTACTACGGTGACAGCCCCGCCCTTGAAAAAGGGCCGCAGGTTGTCGGTATTGGGCTCAATCAGCTTGAACTTCATCACGATCTCTTCATCGATCGCGAAGGTTTTCAGCGTGCGCAATTTGCCGGAACGCTGGGACTTCACCTTCAGTTCCTCAGTTTTGGGTTCGATGGAGAGGCTGTCGGGCACAATCTCCCCCAGGTCCCGCATCCCGGAGCCCTCGTCAAAATTGAGGACGATCCCTCCAGGGATGGTGATATTGTCTAAGCTGGGAGCGGTAGACATGGCTTATATCCTCCTACGTTAAAGTGGTGGTAAAGGGGTTATTCAAGGCGTGACCGTAGGTGACCCGGTAACGCAGGACCAACTCGCCGAATGCTTCATTCCCTATCGCGGGGCGCTTCGATTCCTCTTCAACCCGAATGACCGGACTCACCAGAACCGAAGAGCCGTTCATCACCATGTAAACTTGGGCGGCGACCTCATCCGCCTGATCGTAAAAGGTTTGATAGCCATGGTCCTTGTCGGCCTTGAGGCGGATAAAAGCCACCATCTCCAGACGGATAATTCCCTCAGCGTGCCGGTTGCCCCGTTCCCGGTCGTGATCGTCTTCATAGAAAAAGAGTTCCGCTTGTTTGATCTTATCCAGGTCCGTTCCTATCGGGTCCCGGCGGTGTATCTTGTCAACTCCGGCGACGTCGGCTGATAAGGCCGTCTCCAGGGCTTTCATGATCGTAGTTTTGACAGTATCCGCCATGCTAAATTTTCGGTCTGATTGACAGGTTCACAAATTGATAAGAACCCGCCTTTGTATCATAATTCTCAAAACCCATATGACCGTTTGCATTGACAACGACCTCTTGCTCCGGGTCAAAGGTTGACAGGCACTGGGAAATCGCCCCCTGAATACGCCGAACTGTTTCCTTTTCCCTCTCATCATCAAGGCCCGCCGGGGCGTCAGCAAGGGGGAAGGTCAACTGCTTATCCATTTCGTCTTTTACTTCTGCGGGTTTACCAGTTGCATTTACACTCCAACTCATTTGATTCTCCTTTTATTTTTTCTTTACCCGACCTTAAAGAGCCCGGCCTTCTTTATTTCTTCAATCAAAACCGGCTTGGCCCACTGGATCATATCCACCTTGGGGTCGATACGGCGCTTGACGACTACGGAGCCCTTCAGGATAAACAGCGGGATAATGTCGGCCTTTTTGAAGGACTGCCCCGCCGCCCGGCGCTGGCGCATACCCTCCGAGCGCCGATTAGCGCCATCTGCATATCCGAAAATAATCCCCTTGGCGATGAAGGTAGGCATCCCCAAAAAGGTCCATTTGCCGCCCACATTCTGCATTCGCCCCTTGGCCACTCCGGCATTGGTTAAGGCGAAGTCGGTAGGGATAGTCAGAAACCGCTTCCCGCCTTTCGGTTTGATCGTAAACGTGCTGCCCTTGGGGCCGAAATGCGTCTTGGCGTAATTCATCCCGGCATGGAGCTTGGCCGATATCACGGTGCCGCCACCTTCCGGCAAAGCGGCCTCTTCGGTTATGGAGCGGGCCAGGTTTCCGGTGCGCTTGGCCAGAGAACCCTCCCCGGGTCCGGCCAAGTGATCCCGCAACAGGTGTGCCTTGAGTTTTTGGTTTGTCCGATTGAGGGCCTGCATCGCTTTGGCGATAATCCCCAATTCGATAGCTTTCAGGTATTCTAAGGCGTCTTGTGCCATCAGCCGGGTCTCACTCGGTAGCGGTTCAGGGCGGCCTTCACCGACTCCAGCCACTCGCCCACCTGCATCTTGTTGATTGTGCCATCCGGGAGAGACACTGCACTCAGACCCGGATCATTGCGCCGCCGCCACTCATAGACGACTTGCTGACAAATGGCCCCCTCCAGGTCCGCCGGAATGGCCACGTAATCTTCATCAGGGGTTTCGCCATCAGCCGGGGCCGGATCATAGCCCCCGGTGTAAGTGACCTGGTAAGCCTTGGCCCCCGAGGGCCAGCACCCGCCGCCCTTGTAACCGATCATCCCGGCCTTGGGATTCACCAGGGCGTAATCGGAGGTGCCGTATTCCGTAGCCGAATCCCATTCCCAGACGCTGGAATAGAGGATTTCGGCGATCTCTTGCACGGGACGCTCAGTAAGAAAAAGATACTGCCCTCCGCCGTCGTGATATGACACCCGTTCGATCCGCTCAAATTCACGATTGCAGAAAGTCGCGGCCCGAACCGAAACCTCAGTGATCTTGGCCTCAAGCTGCGCCTGCACATCGGCGTCCAGGGCTTCGGTTTCGCCAAGGAGGCGCTGCACGCTTGCGATGGTGGTCAGGTCCATGGGGTTGCCCTATTTCCTCTCCGGCGGCGCCTTAATCATCCGGTCTTGGGGCGGGGCTTCCGGGGCTTCTTTCTTTTGATTTCCTCGTTCCCGGTTTCCGCCCGCGCTTTCCTGTTTCCGGTTTGTCTCCACTCTTAACCTCCAAATCAACGGCCCAGATGTTGGTTTGCGGAATCACCCGGAACCGGCCAGGGAAAAGCTCTTCAACGGCTTGAATAACCCCAGGCGTCGCCCCGTGGTAATCATGGCCGCAAATGAGCTTCTTAGCCTTGGGGATCCACGCCAGAACGTCGGCCTTGACCCCCTCATAAGAGTGATCGCCGTCGATAAAAACCATATCGATTGAGGCGTCCTTAAAAGTCAAAACGGCTTCCAATGAGGGCGCCTGGATGATGTTCAAGTTTTTGAAGTGCCCCACGTTTTCTTTGAAGGTGGCCAGCGCCCCCGCCCGGAAGGTTCCGGCCCGCGGCCCAAACATCATTATCCAGTGGTCAACAGCAGTTACCGTCCCGGGACAGCCGGAGCACAGGGCATGAGTGGACCGGCCCTTGTAAGAACCGACCTCCACAATGGAAGCCATGCCTTGCGCCGTTTCATACAGCCATTGCAGGCAAATGGCGCTCATGCTCCTGGCGCCCTCAATCGGCGGATCAGGCATTTGATATTTCAAGCGGTCGGTCCCCCTTCAAGATGACGGTCAATTTGTTCTTGTCATGGATCACCATGTCGCAGTAGCCCTCCGGGATAGTCACCACCTCCACCGGCTCGCCCAATTCCCGCCAGATATGGCCATGCCGGTAGTCCATGATCCGCCAGTATTTTCCACCGCCAATCTCCGGCTGATAGAGGCTCAAAAACATGGAGGTGTTCTCGCTCCCATACCGTTGCCCCATGCGATACCGGGTCAGGGTATAGAGGTCCAGTTTCCAAGGCTGGAAGCTCACCAGCAAAGGCTTGTCTGGCCCCCTACTCACCTCCTGGTGAATCCGGGCTACAAAGTCTTCACTCACCAGGTCATCACAATCCAAGCGGGTTTGGATATGAGCCCGGGGCAGTCGATAATTGCGCACCTGCTCATCTGCCGGAAATTCCATTTTCTCATCTTCCACCCCGTAGCCCTGGAAAGGGTGAACCTTGGGGTGTAGAGCTGCTACGATGTCATTGTGGGCCGGGTGGCACCGGACCCAAATTTCAAAGTTCTGGTCGGTTTGCCGCAGTAATCGGGGCAGCGCCATAGACTGATAGAAAGGCAGCCGCCACCCCCATTGAGGGTCTTCCGGATTGAAAGCCATGCGGGTGATGATGATGTGGCTCAACTTTTTCATGATCATGCCAACCTCTCACTCTTGGCCGTAACCAACCCGATATTGACGACCCCCAGCCGCTGAATCTGCTTAATTTGCTGGATATAGCAGGCTCGCAAATCCGAGCCGAACCCGGTATCAGGCTTGACGGTGATCTGATTTTTGTGGACCCGCCGATTCATCAAGGGCTTCTTGTTGGCGCATACCGCTTTGATCTTGGCGGAGGTCAGCCGTTTCATAAACTCAGTATCCGCCGCACAAGGCCAGGGCATGAACCCGCCCATCGCCAGGAAGATTTTTTTTCTAATAAGGAAAACGCCGCACGTTTGCTTCTGTTCCCCAGACTCCATGTCGGTTCCCATCATGTAGACGGCGGTGCCGCCCGGACTTTTGTCATGCTCTAATAGGCGTTCAATCATGTCGGGGTTGGCCGTATCGTCTGTATCGAAAAACAGGAGCCGGTCATGTTTGGCCAGGGCCGCCAGGCTGTTTTTGACTAAATAAGGGCCGTAGTTATTGCTAAACCAATGGATCTGCAAATTTTCATAATTCTGCGCTATTTTAAGAGCCCGCCACCGGGTGGATTTGCAAGCGTCCACCCCCAGGAGGATTTCATGTTGTGCGCCGCCCTGGAAATACGTTTGGGCCACCAGCGAATCGAGACACTCCTGCAAAAAGTCCGCCGCTTTCCACGCCGGGATGATAATGGAAATGTCCCCTCCCGGAGCCACGGAAGCAACCGGGAGAGGATCAGGGGCGATGTCAGCCGATTTTACCAGGTCAAGTTTCCAGGCGTTCAATCGCACCAGTTCAGGGGAGGGGT
This sequence comes from Candidatus Micrarchaeia archaeon, assembly GCA_041653315.1. Taxonomy (NCBI): domain Archaea; kingdom Nanobdellati; phylum Microcaldota; class Candidatus Micrarchaeia; species Candidatus Micrarchaeia archaeon. The sequence goes on from JBAZFO010000004.1 coordinate 57,585, forward strand.
TTTCCAATAACTCACCGCCCTGAACCGTCCGTTGAAACGGAAGCTGGATTGAGTAGCCCGCCTTGACCCGGTAAACCGCCTGTGTCGCCTGTTGCTGCATTATCGGCCCCTTAAACGCTGAACTCCACGTCGTTAACCTGAGTCACCGGCAGGATGGCGGCGGCCATG